>JANQGB010001145.1 GCA_028277545.1 Phycisphaerae bacterium
GCGAGCCGCTGTACTGCGTGCTGCATGCGGATAGCGGCAAGATTGCCCAGGTGATAGAGCCGGGCGATGGTCGTCAGGCCGAACACTTGCTGTTCAGCCTGGAAGGCAACCTGATTGCAGTGACTTCTCAGACGGTGCAGTGCTATATCCCGGCCACTGGCCGCCGGCTGTGGCAGATTGAGCTGGGCGAGGGGCTGGCGACCGGCACGGTGCGGCTTGACGTTGACGGACTGTACCTGTCCGACGATGGCCAGCATATCGAGAAGCTGCGGCTTAGCGACGGGCGGCCGATCTGGCAATCCGAACTGCCGGCGGGGCGCGAGCGCCGCGGGCTGGACAACATGACGCTCGATCTTCAAGGCGGCCAGGTCGTTGTCTCGACCGAACGATCGGTGTACGCCCTTTCGGCCGTGGACGGGCGGATTCTCTGGGAAGGGATGGTCCGCCGCGGTGTCCGCTTCCGGCACCGCTTCATCACCGAGGCGTTCTTCGTGGGGATCGATGCCCCGCCGGAACACTTCGAAGACCAGCACACGGCCTACTTCTACGACATCCGCAACGCCAGCGGCCTGATCCCGGCCGACGGGGGGATTCGGGAGCTTGGTGTGTTTGAGGACGTTAAGGGGATATTCATCGGCGACGGGGGCTTGATAGTACAGGACGGCCGTCGGCTGGTGCGGTGGACCTCGACCGCCGAGTGACCCATCAGCAACATGAGGGAGCCGGCCTCTGTACACTACGGCCTCCAACCAGATCAGTTCGCAGCGCTGATCTTGATGCACCTGCAGCTTGGCTCTGTCGGAGTAGAGCCCACTGGCGGCGGCGCCCAAGACTACACGGGCAGGGTGACGTCCTCATTACGCATCAGTGCATCCTATGTTCATTAAGTAGGTGACTGGCCCCGGCTGCGCCGCATTGCTGTTTGTGCCAGAGGTCCTCAGTTTGACAGCCTGCGGCTCAGTAGGAAGAATGGCTGGGAACCGAGGAACCGCAGCAACTCTGGCAAGCGAGGAGGATAGCGGAGAAGATGCCGAGACGCGCCAAGAGCCCACCGAAGAAAGACCCCATCAAGCAGCGCCCGTTGTCTCAGCCCGGTGATTCGGCATATGACCGTCTTCAGTCGGTCCTGGTAGAGAAAGTGCTTCTCTGGGTGTTCTCTGTCGCAGTGTTCGGCGTAGCAGCTTTGGTGCAGTGGTCTACCTGGTGGACCCAGACTCTCGCTCCTCCGTACGCCATGACAGTCATTGCCGTGGGTGTCGGTGTCGTGGCGGCCTTCAGGATTCGGACCGCACTCCGAGAGGTCCGCAATCTGCGCCTTGGCATAAGGGGCGAGATGTCCGTCGGCCAGCAGCTCGAAGGGCTGCGCGCCAGCGGCTACAAGGTCTACCACGACATCCAGGAGGACGGCTACAACATCGACCACGTCGTGGTCGGCCCCGGCGGCGTCTTTGTCATCGAGACCAAGACAGCCAGCAAACCCCCCGGGCAGGTGGCCATTGACTACGACGGCGAACGCTTGCTGATTGCCGGTAAGGCTCCCGATCGCGATCCTCTCAAACAGGCCCGAGCGTGCCGCGACCGAGTGGCTGAGATCGTCGTACCGGTGTTCGGAAGGCGCCCGAAGATCAGGCCAGTGGTGCTGTATCCGGGTTGGTGGGTGAACAAACAGCCGAAAGACGCCGAGGTCTGGGTGTTGAACACCGACGCATTCGAAAAGTGGGTCGCTAACGAGCCCATGGTGCTGCGCCCCCAGGAGATCGAAGTGCTGGGCATGGCACTGGAGGCGCACATCCGAACTCGGCCGTAGTCAGAGCGGACTCTAGGGTGCCTGCAACTGGCAGCGGAGGTCTCGGGTGGGTTCTCCTGCTGCGGTCATGAATCGGGCGGCGAAGCGCCAGGGGCCGGAGGGGTTGTGGAGCTTTACGAGCAGGGTGTTCCAGCCCTGCTTGAGTGGGACTCCTTCGACGTGGTCGGCGTCGAGGACCAGTTCGCGGACGAAGTCGAAGCGGCCCAGCTCTTGGCCATTCAGCAGGGTCTTGGTGCCGCCGTCTGCCCCCAGCAGCAGGGTTACCATGTCGGGGGCGTCCAGCAGTACTGAACGGTCCTGGGGGGCGTAGACGTAGAGGCCGGCGTAGGCCACGCGGTCGTTGTCCGGCGCGTCGTGGAAAGCGGTCTCCAGGTCGGTGTGAGCGAACGCGGACGACACACGCTGCCAGGTGCACTGGCCGACGGAGTTGCCCTCCACGGGGTGAAGGTTGGCCTCGTCCGCGAAGTCGTGGTCCAGTGGGTGACCCTG
>JANQGB010001411.1 GCA_028277545.1 Phycisphaerae bacterium
TTGCCCGGCGCATGGCCATCATCTGCGGGACTGCCTACGGCGGCGAGATCAAGAAGAGCATCTTCACCGTACTCAACTTCCTGTTGCCGCTGAAGGGCGTGCTGGCCATGCACTGCTCGGCCAACGTGGGGGCTGACGGAGACGCGGCCCTGTTCTTCGGGCTGTCGGGCACGGGCAAGACGACCCTGTCGGCCGATCCCAAGCGCCGCCTGATCGGCGACGACGAGCACGGCTGGTCCGACGAAGGCGTCTTCAACTTCGAGGGCGGCTGCTACGCCAAGGTCATCCGGCTGTCTGCCGAGGCCGAGCCCCAGATCTACACCTGCACCCGCCGCTTCGGGACCATCCTGGAGAACGTGGTCTACGACGCCGCTTCGCGGAAGATCGACCTGGACGACGACATTCTGACCGAGAACACCCGGGCCTCGTATCCGCTGGACTTCATTCCCAACGTAATGCCCGAGAAGATGTCTCGCTCGCACCCCAAGAACGTCATCTTCCTGACCTGTGACGCTCAGGGCGTCATGCCGCCGATCGCCCGGCTCAGCGCCGAGCAGGCTCAATACCACTTCATCAGCGGGTATACGTCGAAGATCGCCGGCACGGAGATCGGTCTGGGTATCGAGCCGGAGATAACCTTCAGCGCCTGCTTTGGGGCGCCGTTCATGGTGCACCATCCCTTCGAATACGCCAAGCTGCTCAGCCAGAAGATGGCCCGCCACGGCGCCCGCTGCTGGCTGGTGAACACCGGCTGGGTGGGCGGAAGGTTCGGCGTGGGCAAGCGGATCAGTATCCGCCATACCCGCAACCTGCTGGACGCCGCCCTGGAGGGCAAGCTGGACAACGTCGGGTACCGCCGCGACCGCCTGTTCGAGTTCGAGGTGCCTACCGCGTGCCCCGACGTTCCGGAAGAGGTCCTGGATCCGTCCAACTCCTGGGGTAACAAGGACGAATACTGGAAGACCTACGACGGCCTGGCCGCCCGGTACATCGAGAACTTCAAGCTCTTCGCCAGTGGCTGCCCGGAGGAAGTCATCGCCGCTGGCCCCAAGCGGCTGGGCGAGGTTAGCTGACAACCTGTCGAGCAGAGGCTGTTAGCCCACAGATTGCGCCGATGGCCGAAGATATGAGGCCAGAATTACAGCGTCACTAAGTGTTACCTCTGAGCGGCCTGCGAGCGTCTGCGGACAATCCAACACCCAGGTTTGACTGTAAGGCGTCGGACCGGCGCGTCTGAAGACCGCTTGGCCGGTGAGTAACGACGTGCCACTCGTCGCCCTCAATCCTACCTGTATCGCCCGTTCCCCCTACCTGGCCGGGCACCGGCGGCGGGCATCTCGCTACCTTCCCACGCATTGAGGTCCTGACCTCGGCTGTTACGTGGCGTGATCGCGGGCTTGAATTCACTCAGTGTACTGAGCGGGTACGTGCTCAGGCTGGGACCGTCGTGGTCCAGGAAGGTGCTGCGATGGTCCGAGTCCGGATCTACCAGGGCGTCACCTGACATGTCATCGGCTCCGGGGCGTAACTCCCGGTCGATGGCGGTCGAGGCGCCGTACGCATGGTAGGCCGCGTCACACAAAACCCCGGCCGGCGGGATGGCCCCAGTTGCGCCGGGTGGGCTCCGCATGGCCGACAGTTCAGATTCCGCCGTGGCGGCGTTGAGAAAGTACGAGTCGTTTGCTGTGGCGTAAGGCTCTTGCCCGCCAGTCATGTGGTCGGCGCTCATCCAGCGGGCGAAGCGCCTCGCGTCCCACAGGCCGAGACAGTCGCTCCAACGATATGCCTGGCCAGGGGGCGCCGAGTAGGCGTAGACACCCGCTCGTCCGATCCGCGCGATCCGGCAGCCGTAGCTGTCATCCAGGAACTTGCCGTATAGCCCGTACGCATCTTCCGCCGCTAGAACGTCCAGAAACGCGGCACAATGCTGGCCCGGCGCCTGGCGCATCTCACCGGCGCGAACGGGAACAGCGCCGCCAGCTATTGGATCAGCATTCCTGTCGACGCCGCCACCCCCCGCCTGGCCGCCGGCGCTGCCTGCCAGCCCTACCGTCCTGGCATCCGTGACCAGTTCCGCTGGCGCCTCACTGGCACAGAACACGACCCCGGCGGCCATGGCCGCCCAAACCATGCTGTTCCACATGATGTCGCTCTCTCCCAGAAGACAGGTGTAGCCGCGCAGCACCGCGCCCTGCTCGGCGACGCGGCAGCATAGCAGACTTACTGAAGATTGCAAACCACTGAAGTAAGATGGTATGCAGCGGCGGCGCCGGGGTGCCTTGACCGCCGCGCTGCGGCAATCGCGCCAGCAGGTCGGCCGCGGGGCGCACTTTGGGTCCTTGCCGATGCATTGCAGGAGGTACCCCCGCTTGCGTCGCGTTCCTATCTCCACACCGCGATTTCTGGTAGCGGTGTGCGAGGATTCACGGTGCCCGGAAAACCGTAAAGTAGTTCGAATCCCATGGCGCTCAGCGTCCGGGAGGGCACGCTGGCAGCGTGGCCATCGAAGAAGACCGTGTTGGTCAGGCCGTCGGACTTCGTAGCTCGGATATGCAATGATTGTTGGCCGCGATCATTGGAACTGGAGAACCGGTAGTTGCGTGGTTTACGGCGCAGATGCGGCGCGAAGTTCGGCAAGGCTTCCCCGCTCCAATCCCACTGATAGGGACCCTCCTGCTGAAGCTCGGTCAGAAACGGATTTGACCGCGAACGATACCAGGCGTCGGCGATCATCCACTCCCTTGAGGCGTGGCCGATTTCACCGAGTCGCTTAGGAGGCCGCGCATATGGCATCCCCGATGGCGACCCGCCCCATGCGGGCAATCCAAAATAGTATTCCGGCGAAGTCACTCGCAGGCCGCCCACGGCACCGCGGAGTGTCTCGTTAGAGGCACCGCCATCACCAACGCTGTGGAGCGTGTAATGAACCGGTAGGACTCGTCGACCTCCGATCTCGTAGAAATCCTCGAAGTGCTCATCCGGCACGACCCCAAGCAGCTCCGGGCAAGTGGTCAGGCGATCTGCGGCGGCGCCCAAGATGTCCCGCAGCAGTGGGCCCAGTTGGCGGGCGAGTATGTACTCGGCGTGCCCAGGAGAATAACCGTTCGATAACAGCTTCTCGAGCGTCTGATGGCGCGAGATCGCCGGGAGCAACGGCCCCGGCAGTACGCCACCATGATCCGCGGCCAATACGCTTATAGTGCCACCCATGGCCCTGAGATTGGCGAGGCAAACCTCGGTCTTGGTTGAACTGCGAGCTGCCGACAATGACGGAGTGATTACGGAAAGCAGCACGAAAGCTACAACCAGCGTGGCCAACAGTTGTACCAGGGTGAAGGACCGCCGGTCAGCGATTCTTGCGGGTCCGGCCTGATCTCCGTGACATGGACCTGTGTACATGCGTGTCTCTTCCCGGAAAATACTCTACTTGGGCGCGCGCCGCTCAGGATCGCCGATCGCCGAATGCCATCGATCCTCGTTACCGGTTGCCACTGGGCCGGTGAGTTCCGAGTTCGCTGCGCCGTAATCGTTGCTGTCTACGTCGCCATCCGGCTCATAGTCAAAGGAGTCACAGACCGGCCCAAGCAGTACAGGACCATGCCCCGTGAGGCAGAGCTGCAATCGGGCCATATCTAGCAGGTCCACATCGCCGTCTCCGTCAAGATCGCCCTGCGGTGTGACGGGTTCGGTTAGTTCGATCTCTTGGAAGTCTTGGTAGTTGGCATAGGGAGGAGATGGTGGCAGACCACAGTCGTTCGCGTGAATTCTGACCTCGTACACTCCGGGAGAGAGGGGAGATGCGATAGGCCACAGAAAACTCCCGTCGGAGACGGGCACGGCTACATGCCCCCAGTGATGATCAATATTGTCCGGTAGGAAGATGTCAACCAGGCCATGCAGGTTCGTGCTTGTCCACGCAACCAGATACGGGGACCCAGCGGACCACGTGGCACCTTCGGCGGGGCTGGTAAGAGTCAGGGTCGCCTCCATCGATCCGGTGATCCCGAAACTGTCGGTCAGGCCAGTCGTTGAGCAGTCCCCCGGCGCAACTCGCAGGGTGTAGTTGAGGCTGTCACCTATACTGGGGCAGATATCCCAGGCAAAGAGCCCGTCGGAAGCAGGTACGCGTCCGAGGTTCGCGATGAATTGATCGTCCCTGTACAGTTCGATATCGACAATGCCGTTCGTACCGTCGCTGTTCCAACTGATTGCCTGCTCCGTCCCGGCCGTCAGCACCTCGCCGCCAGACGGGCTGGTAACGGTAATCGTTGGGCTGAACGACCCAGCGACTTCGAACGGCGCGTCGCTTAGGTCTTCCGCTGTCTGTTCACCTGCACTCCAATGGACCAGGATGCGGCATTCAGGGCAATCACCAACATACGGGAGGATTGGCCAAGTGAACTGCCCATCCGCCATCTTCGTGGTGCCGATGTAGTCGTATCGGATATCGCCGTCGGTCAGCCAGACTTCAACGTTGCCGATCGAGTTATAACTGTCCCAGGTGATGCTCTCGGTGGTGTCGGCAGCCCACACTTCGCCGCCGTTGGGGCTGGTCACTGTAATGTCGGGCAGCGGAGTTGAGCCAACGATCGAGAACGCGACGTCACTTGCATCCTCGACACTTGGTCCGCAGTAATCGAACCAACCCAGGCGTACAGAGTAATCGACGCCGTCATCCAGAAACTTGTTGATGTTCCATTCCAACACACCGTTCTCCATCGATGCGTAGCCGATGTGCGCCGCGCGCTGTTCTCCGTCGACAAGCCAAGCCCCAACGTAGCCGTGGGGATTCGTGCTGCTCCAGGTGACGGTTCTGGCTGCGCCAGCCGGCCATACTTCGCCGCCGTTCGGGCTGGTCACGGTCAGCGTCGGTGTCGGGGCGGACCCGGCGATAGTGAAGGGTCCGTCACTGCTATCTTCGATGGGAGGTTCGCAATCGAGCGAGACAATGCGAATCGTGTAGTCTGCCGCATCACCGACGCGGTCGCAGACCGTCCACGGGAAGGAACCGGAATTCATAAAGATGGAACCGATGTAGTCGTGTAACAGCCCGTTCCTTAGGAGAGTTAATTCCACTACGCCATCGGACTCAGTGGTATCCCAGGTAATGTATTGCTCCGTTCCTGCTTGCCAGACCTCCCCGCCATTCGGTGCTGTGACCGTGATCGTGGATCGCCCTTGCTGCGCCGAGGTGTGCTGCCTGACACGGCGATCGGGTGTGGTAGCTAACGGGGCCTTGCCCTTCGCAAACGTATCATCGCTGGCGCAGATCAGACTAGCTGCCACCAGAGCGCTGCTGGCCCACAGTGTGTCAGTTGTATTCATGGCGTCAGTGTCTCACAGGGCTGATTCTAGGTCCCATTCAGGGTCTCCCTTTACCGCGCCGGCGTCCCACAGCTTCACATTAACAGATTTGACTAAGTGACACAAGCAGTGAAGCAATACTGTATCAGGCCACGCGGCGGAATGTCATGCTCTGCCACGGAAGGACAGTACAGCCGAGGCGTTGGAACCTCGGAGGGATGGGGCCCAGTCGGCGCGGATTCGTGCGCGTCGATGGCTCCGAGTGAATCAGGTCTCTTCCGGAGGGACGACGAGCGCTCGCCGAGCGGATGAGAATCAGAAAAGTGTCCTCCGCATGAGCACACACAGAGCGGGCAGGGAGAGTCCCTGGGTGCCGTCGTTCCGTATTGAAGGCCCAGTTACTCGGTCGGTGCCCCGCTTATTACTGCGACACGGGTAGGCGCTTGAAGCCGTCCGAGCTCTTGTAGACGACTGCTGGGCGGGCACCGTCCGTGGCGGGCGACGGGAGAAGTTGGACTTTAGTGCTAGATGACGGCACTTCGACAGCACTACTCGCGGCCACCCACTGGCCGGTCCGGGCGTCGAGCTTGAACAGGCGAGCGGCGGGGCCGTCCTCGTCGGCCACGCCCAGAAGCCAGAGCGTGCCGCCGTCGGCGAGCAGGTCGTAATCGTGAAAGGCGGCGTTGGGGACGTCCTCGGTCATCGGCGCCCAGGTGTGCAGGTCCGGGCTGCGATAGAGGCATATCGGCGCCGCCTGGGTCAGGGTCTGGTTCTGGCGCAGATTGCGGACCGCGCAGACGAAGTCTGAACCATGCCGGGCGATGCGCGGATCGACGCCCTGGCCAATGCGCCTGGCGCTCAGGCTTCGGTCGTCGACCCTGGCTTCGGCGATCCAGGTGATGCCGGCGTCTGGAGTCTGGCCGTAGCGGGCGGAGGCGACGATGTACACGCGTCCCTCATGCTCCAGTAGCCGGGGGCGGCAGAGATCCTGCCAGCGCGGTGCGCTGCCTTCGTCCTCGGCCCGCACGCTGACCTGGTCGACCAACTCGGCCACCGGCAGGGAAGCCTTGGCCTCCGGTGGCGCTGGATCAAAGATGTCGTGCGGCAGTCGGGCGAACTGCAGCAGGCGCGTACCGCCGCCGTGGAACTCCCCGACGACCGCCCAGCCACCGGACGTCAGGGAAATCGCGTCGGCAGGAGCGGGCAGGTCCACGTATCGCTGGGCGGTGGCGATCAACCGCGTCTCGAGGGTGATTCGATTGTCGCCCCAGGCCTTTTGGGTGGTCAGCAACCAGCCATAGTCAGGCGATTCGTCATCGCCGAGGGTGCCAGTAGTGAGCACTCCTGCACGACCCTGGTCCACGATAAGGCGCCAGGCGTCCGACCGGATCCCGGCGGGCGCTCCGTCGTCGGCCGTGGCAGGCCAGGGCGACCCAACCAGCAGGAACCAGGTCAACGCCAGGCAAGCTCGTTTACCGTTCATCTTCGTATCTCCGAAGCGGGGCACTTGCGCACCCCGCGGACGCTCTTGGCCGGTCAATCGTAATCGAGTTCCGAAGCCTGGGGAGAGTTCTTCCTGGCAGAGCTGCCGGATCGAATGCCATCGATGGCCGCGTTTTCGTGGGCGTTCTCCGAACCATATGGACCGGCGCCGTAGGAGGGATCGTAGATCATGCCGCCGTATTTGACGATGAAGTGGTTGTAGAACGCTTCCGGCGGCTCAGGATTATCCTGGCCCCCGATTCCGGGCAGGTTGTTGACCGACGATCCAATGGTGTAGGGGTAGAAGCCGCCGCCCGGCGTGCCACTGTCAGACACGTCATCGCCACCAACCGTGCTGTCCATGACGCCGTTGGGGCCGGCCAGTATGCAGGACTCGTGACTGTCGCCCTGACCGAAGGGGATGCCTTGCGAATCGTCGCCGGCCGCCACCGTGTCGCACAGGCCGTTCAGCCCCGTGTTGATCTCGTCGCCTGTCTGAACGTCGTCGCCGCCGGGCATGGAGTCGAGCACGCCGTTGGCGCCGGCGGTGATGCAGGTCGAGTGAGGGAATCCTTCCCCTGCGACAACAATCTCCACGTCGTCGCCGGCCAGCGTGCTGTCGTTAACGCCGTTGGATCCCGTGCGAATGTTGCCGCCGAAGCCCCAGTTCTGGACCAGGAATCCGGTCGCCCCCGGACAAACCGTCGTGTCGGCCGTAATCTGACTGATGGACGTGCCGCTTATGCCCTGCGTGCGGATGCAGGATTCAAGCATGTAAGACCAGGCCACGCAGGAGCCGTTCCCGATGGGTGAAGCCAACATGGCCGACAGACTCTGGCAGACCTCGGGTATGGGCCGCCAGTACCCCATCCGCACGCCGTCGGTATAGTTGTAGCCATCCAGCGGCTTGCGGCTGACGTCGCGGTCGATGAACTCCTCCCAGATCATGGCCACCGCGCCTGTAGTGGTGGTCTCGCCATCCGCGTTGGCACAGGCCAGCTCGATACAGGTCTCGTACAGGGGCGAAGCGGTGGGGTTGTTCAGCGTAACGTAGAGCCGGTTGTCGCTCGTGCCGGCGCTCAGGTAGTTGACACCGTCCGGAGCGATTTCCCAGACTACGTTGTACGTGTCGTAGAATCTCACCGAGTCGGGCAGGGCATCGGTCGAGGTCATGGTCGCCGAGACGACCAGCTCGCCGCCGGACATGTTGCCCACACCCTCGAAGAAGTCGCCATCCGGGCCCATGCCCCTCACCGGCACTCCCGAGCCAACCAGTCCCGGCGGAGAGACGGCGAACCGCACGTTGCTGACGGCCACGCTGGTGGTACGCCGGTAGGCCACCGGGAAGCGGCGCTCCCCAGGGTCGGCGGCATCGCCGTCGTCATCGGTATCCAGCCAGTGCGGCGTTCCGTAGCTCGAGCCGGTCGAATCGCGGGCCACGTTGCGCAGGTCCGATCCGGTGAAGGTCAACTGCTTCAGGCTCACCCGGCCAACGGTCAGCGATTGCGTGTCGTCACAGGTGTTGCCCTCCGGCGAGGTGTAGACGACACGAATCTCTACGTCAGCAGCGGCGGAGCTGGCAGCCGAGGCGGTGATCGCCGTCGAGCAGGCCTCCGGGGCGTCGATCTCCACCCGCCCCGAACCGGTGTAGGTCGCCTCCCACTGGCACGTGCCGCCTTCTGGCACTGCACTGGCGGTCGCTTCGATGGACTGACCCAGCAGGAGAGCCTCGTCGAGACTCAGCAGCACTTCGCAGCAGGGGTTTGGTGTGCAGGCGGTCTCATCGCCCAGGTAGTCGTTGCCTGCTGCGGCGCAGTCGTCCTCGGTAGTAATGCTGCAGCCTGCGGCGGGGCCGCAACAGGCACCGATCGGCGGCGGGCAGCCCACGCGATGTGCCGCGATGGTGAGCTCGCCGGCCGGTGTAGTGCTGCCCGCCAGGAACAAGGGCACACTCTCCGGCGCACCCGGCTGGCCGCAAACGCCGCCGCCGGGCGGCGTTGGCAAGTATTCGGCTCCGTCGGGCGGCAGAGAGCTGATGTTGCCGGCCTGCAAGCGCACTGGCTGGTCCCCGGTGTCGAAGGCTAGGTCGTACGCCGGCAGATGCACCCGGGGGAAGATCGTCATGTAGCTGTCACCGCTGAGGAACTCGCCTTCGTCGTCCGCGTCCAGGCAGCAGATACCTCCGTCCGACACGCGGTCATCCCGTCGAGCGATTACGACGTCACCTAGTGACGGGCCGGGGCCGGCCAGTTCGAGGCCGACCAGCTCCGTAACGACTTCCGGACAGCCGGGCAGGCATTCGCCCGCCTCGTAGCAGTCGGCATACGGCGGGCGGGAGCGGAGCAGCACAGCATCGCTGTGTCCGCGGGTGGACAGCGCCAGCGTCTCGGTGAACTCCGCCTGCCCCTCGTAGAGCACGTCCTCGAACACGCGTAGCGTGACGGTGGTTTCGGAGCAGTAGACGTCCAGGGCAATATCCTGATCGCCCCGCGCCAGCATGAAGGCCAGCCACTGCGCGTCATCGACGTCGGCAACGCCTTCACCGGTGACGTCGGCACAGGTGCAGTTTCCGTCCAGGGTCTGGCCCGTAAGCAGGCAGTCGGCAAAGGCCTGGATGTCCAGCCCGTTCAGGAGGTCGTCCACGTTCACGTCGCCGGGGTCCGTACAAGGCTGCGGACACGGGTTGGGGTCGCAGGAGCTGGCCTCGCCCTGCCACATGCCGTCACAATCGGCATACGTATCGACGATGTCACAGGCGCCGTCTGCATAGCAACAGGCACCGTCGACGGGAACGCACTCGAAGCCCGTGATCTGCACGGCGTCCAGGGCGGATTCGTTGATGCTCTGGGGGTCGGCGTCATTGGTGGTGAACCGCAGCATGGCCTGGTCCGTCAGCGTCACGCCGGCATCGTCCAGATCCTGTTGAGTGATGTCCCAGTGTCGCCAGTCCAGCCCGCCGTCGGTGTCGTGCCGGGCGATCTCGATCCAGGGGCCGGCCTCGCCGTTGCCGCTGATCTCGACCAGCAACCGGTCGCTGCCGTCGTCATCCGTCAGGCGCAGGAAGTAGTCGTACCCGATGGAGATGCCGCCGCCGGACATGTCGATCGCGGGCGAGGTTAACCTGACCGCCCCGCCGTCCACGTCGGTGTTGCCGGCCTCGTTCTGCGTGAGGTAGCACCGTCCACTACCGTCCGAATCGGTCTCCGGATCGTAGGCCCAGCCG
>JANQGB010000036.1 GCA_028277545.1 Phycisphaerae bacterium
CGGAAGCAGGCGGTGGGCTGTACGACGATGGCAGCGATTCCGTGGTCATCGACTGCGTATTCGAGGGGAACACCGCCACGGCACAAGGTGGAGCAATACGGTGCTACTGGTACAGTGAGGGGACGTTTACCGGTTGTACGATCAGCGGCAACACTGCCACTTACGGCGGTGGAGTCTACTGTAACGACCACAGCAGCCCCACTTGGACCGACTGTACTTTCATCGACAACACAGCCGCGCACGAAGGCGGCGGAATGCGCATTTATGATGCCAGCAGCCCGACGGTGACGAACTGCACCTTCGTACAGAATGAAGCTGGTTCCGGGGGTGGGGCGATCCATAACACAGAAAGCGAGCCAACGTTTATCGATTGTCGCTTCATCGATAACACGTCCGGCGTCGTTGGAGGAGCGATGGGGAGCGAGACGAACGCGGCTCCGCTTGTGGTAAACTGTACGTTCAGCGGAAATACTTCAAACAGCGCTGGCGCGGTGTGGGCTCGGGCAAGCGATCCAACGCATGTCAATTGCGCGTTTGTTGGGAACAGCTCGACAATGCATGGCGGTGCGCTCTATCAGCACAGCAACAACACCACGATGGAATTGGTCAACTGTACGTTGTCAGGCAACGTCGCAGGAGGGTCGGGCGGTGGATTGTGGGTCAGCGACACCGGCGTGGCCAGCATACAAAACTGCATCTTCTGGAACAATGCGGGCGACAGCGGTTCGGATGAGGCCGGGCAGATCGCTGTTCAACCAAGCGGCACGGTAACAGTCACCTACAGTGATATTCAAGGGCTCGTGCCGGGTGGTGCGTTCGATAGTGGGGACAACGTCGGCAACATCGGCGACGAGCCGGGGCATGATCCGCTGTTCGTCGGCGGCGCCACCGGAGTCTGGACGGCAGAGGCGGAGTATGTCCACTCCAACGGTACGACGACCCTGACGGATGCGACGGCCGACTTCCCACCGAACGGGCTCATCGGCAAGTTCCTTAACGCTGATCTGACCCAGGACCTCCAATCGCTGATAACCAGCAACGGCCCGGGCACGATTACGGTCTGGGGCGACTTCTCGACTGAGGGCGTGGCCGGGGTGCCGTACCAAATCAACGACTACCGTCTGGGCCAGTTCTCGCCGTGCATCGATACCGGCGTTGGTGGTCCCGGTGGATCGGGTCAGGTGCTGCTCTTCGACGGTGCGGATGACTTCGCGACTGTCCCACTTTCGGGCGGCGACCTGCCGGATGGGACGGACGATCGTACTCTGGAGGCTTGGATCTACCGCACTGCGGAGGACTCCGAGCGCCCGATTGCGCTATACGGATCCTACTCGAACAGCAACCTGTTCGGATTGCTCCTCACTCCGGTGTGGCCGGACAAACTGGTATTCACTGCAAACTTCCAGGACGTCCCCAGCACTCAGAGCATTCCGCTCCGCCAATGGACCCACGTCGCCGTAACCTACGAGCACACGCCGGATACGTCCGTGAAACTGTATATCAACGGCGTCGAAGACGTGGAGTCTAACAGCCTCACGATCAACACGATCCTCAACGACAACCCTCTGCTGATTGGCAAGCGCGGCGACATTGGCGCGACTTGGAGGGGCCACATCGACGAGGTGCGTATCTGGAGTCGGGCGCTCAACGAATCAGAGATACGGGCGAATATGTTCGCCCAGTTGACCGGCAGCGAAACGGACTTAGCCGGCTACTGGGCGTTTGACGAGGCGGAGGGGCAGGACATCCTAGATTCGACAGCTTCCGGTCTGGACGGAACCTTAGGTGCGGATGGCTCCCCTGGAAGTGATGATCCCCTAAGGACGGACTCCTGGCTTCTCGACCTCGACGGAAACGGACGCGCTGTGGACGTTCCCTGGCGGCCGACCGCCGGTGGAACTGCACCGATCGTGGACATGGGCTGCTACGAACACCAACCGGACTGCAACACCAACGGCATTCGTGACGACCTCGAGATGTCCACCAACGGCATCGAAGACTGCAACAGCAACAGCGTTCCAGACTCATGCGACGTGCCGCTAGGGCTCAGCGGGGATATCGATGGGGATGGCGATCCCGACGAGTGCTTTGCGCCGGAATTCTCCTGCGTGTGGACCGGGCTCGGCGACGCCGTGAGTTGGGACGACCCGGCCAACTGGCTGCCGGCCCGCCGACCCGACAACCTGCCGCTGGGCGACCCGCCAGAGTTCTATTTCGTCACCATCGGGTCACCGGGCACGTTCACGGTCACCGGCCCGGCAACTTCTGCTACGGTGGAGACCATGGCAGTCGGAGGCGATGCGGCGACAACTACGCTCGGCGTCGCTACCAGTCTGACCGTGAACCTTGACGCGGACGTCAACTCCAACGGTCGGATCACGCTTACCGCCAACGGCGCGACGCTGGGTGGCGGGACGATCCGCGTGGCCGCGGGCGGGGCGCTGGACAACGACGGCGGCGGCGGCGACTCCATGGACGTTCTGGCCGACGTGGAAAACGCTGGAGCGGTCACGGCGGGCATCCTGCAGTTCCTGAATCTGCTGGGAGACACGTTTGACAACCTGCCGGGCGGG
>JANQGB010000116.1 GCA_028277545.1 Phycisphaerae bacterium
GTCACTTCCGTGTCATCCTGGACAGCATAAACGGCGCGGGCGCAACCGCCGGGCGCCTGCTACTCGCCCGCCTGGGCTGCACGGTGGAGGTCATCAACGCCGATCCGGAGTTGGGTTTCGCCCGCACACCCGAACCCACCGCCGAGAATCTGCGCGACTTCTGCCGCGTGGTGACCAGCGGCGACTTCGACATCGGCTTCGCCCAGGACCCCGACGCCGATCGACTGGCCATCGTGGATGAGGCCGGCCGCTACATCGGCGAGGAATACACGCTGGCCCTGGCGGCCAAGCACGTGTTCGCCTCGCGCCCCGGCCCGGCCGTCGCCAACCTGTCCACCTCCCGTATGATCGATGACCTGGCGGCCGCTGCCGGCGGGCCGTGCGTTGTGCATCGTAGCGCGGTAGGAGAGGCCAACGTCGTTCAGGCCATGCAAGACGTAGGCGCTCATATCGGCGGCGAAGGTAACGGCGGCGTGATTGACCCGCGCGTGGTTAAGGTGCGCGACTCGCTGGTAGGCATGGCTCTGACGCTGCAACTGCTCGCCGAGGATGGGCGACCGGTGTCGCAACTAGTCGCGGACATTCCACGATACTCGATCATCAAGGATAAGCTCGACGTAGACCACGACCGAATCACGCGGATTCTGGAGGCCGTGGCCAACGAGTTCAGCGACGCACGCATCAACGACCTCGACGGCGTGCGGATCGATTGGCGCGGCGGCTGGGTCCACGTTCGCGGTTCAAATACTGAGCCCATCGTGCGGATCATCGCCGAGGCCCCCGACGCCGGCGCCGCCAGGGAGATCATCAGCGACGTGCGGCACGTGGTAGAGCGGGTCGAGTAACGGGACTGGAGCGTCGTACGCGCCCCCACTCGCCAGATAACAGGTTCGTAGTGATTACCACGCAGCAGCGCGCTTGCGTCGGTACGATCGAGTGGCCGCCGGCGACGGTGTTGCAGAGTCGATCGGCAGCGTCGTCGTGCGTCAGTACTCGTCGTCGTCCGAGTCCCCTCCGTCCTCGCCCAGATCGTCCTCTTCGTCGAGGGCCTGCTCGGTTACGACGTACTCGGCCTGGGTCTCCATCTCCACCAGGCTGAGCGTCTCGGGATCATCGGTGTACATTACCAGGTGCAGGTTGAGCAGGCCGGGGCCGTCGGTGGTGATGTTGCACAGGTGACCGGCCGGCGGCGGGGTGGCGCTGGTTACACCCTGCCCCGGCCTTAAAGAAGGTTCCTTGTCTGACCAACGTAGTTCGTTCGCACCGAGATCATGTCAGTGTTTTCAGAATCGCGATGTTTGGCCCAAGAGCACGCAGTGTGAGGAGCAACACGCACTCTCAGTAATCACTCACTGCCTCGATAGAGTCTTCCCATGCCATCAATCGCAGATTCGAGCCTCAGCAGCTCTGCGAACTCGTCCTCGGCTCTGATGCGAACGCCCGACGCCCGGATCCCATCGATCACCTTGCGAAGCAACCCCTTCCACTCGGCAAGGAATAGGTCCTTTCGCATCTCCAGCTTCTTGCAGTTTTCCCTGACCATCGGAGTGATTACCGAGACAGACTCCCATGTGGGCGTGATCGTCAAGTCCTCCTTGTCCCACTCCAGAAGCCACTGGCCGTCGAAGGTGTCCGAGCCAAGAACGACGCGCGCGACGCCCTCTTCACGTGCTAGAAGTACCTGAAGCATAGGTACGACTGCATCGATGATCACGGAGACGTCGTACTTGTAGCATAGCGGCATATTGACGCCGTCCCAGCAGATGAAGGCGCGCTCGGTCTCCATCGGGAAACAGGTTTCAATAGCTTCGCTCAGGTCCTCATCCGTCACGCCTGTCGCGTTAACCGGCGTGGGGCTGCTAGTTTGGATCCAGAAGGGCATTGTCTTCGATCTCTTTGCGTTAGGGCGTCGTGCTGTCTAGCCTACGGTGACGAAGGATACCAGCTGCCGCTACCGCGCCGACGGAGAAGGCAGCCACTCTGCCTCGCGTCGCTGAACGGATGTCACAGTCTGGGCAGCCCATCGCCTTGGTGGACTCAGCATTTCAGCCTGCTTCTGGCACCCTGGCCAACGCGGCATGTGGCCGCCACGACATCGACGCACGCCACGTCGTCGAATCCGACTCGGTAGTGGGCGTATCGCGCAGCCCCGCCTTGCTGCGTCTGCCACGCGTCTGTGCCTAAGGAGCGTTCCCAGTTCCTCATGGTCTCGATGAACCATGGCGCCTGCTCGATCACGTGAACACGACGACAGTCCACGATCTGTTCGGCCGCACAGCAGACCTCCTGTCGATACGAAACGGCCAGTACGTCTTCGAACAGTACGGTCGTCCAGTCTACTGCGCCGCTGTCGTTTTCGTGATCGTACTCAAGTGCGAGGGCCGAACCCTCCAGACAAAGCTTAGGCCCTGACGCGGTGGAATTCGTGGGCTTCGGCAGTGGGACTTCCCGCGACGTTGCCATTCCTATTCTCCACTTCCAGGCGGCGCGAACTCTGGCGGAACGTACCCTCCACGCTCCTGCAGTCGGCAGCCGAGTTGTTGCTCGCAACTTGCGAGGCCTGTCCAGTCCTCCACTCACTCCGCCAGCACCGCTCCATCCCGCCTATACACCTGTCAAAAGGCACATTGGGGAATCGGGTCTCCCGCCGGGGCCGCTCGTCCATACGCCATCGAGATACGGTACCCACGACGGTCCATGATTGCGGAGCTGATTTTCCTCACGTCCCGTCAGCCGTCGCTGATGGGTCTGTCTGGCGCGACTGACGTAGCTTCACCAATAGCCCGGCAGAGACTTGCGCGTTCCTCAGGTCCGGTCGGAACGACGGCTGTGAACACGCGTCCTTCCTCCACCAGATCAGGAGAGTGCGCCTTGATGAACTCGAGCACTGCTTCGAATCGATCCCTGGACCCTCGGGTCACCAAGACCAGTCGAGCATAACGCGCTGATGAAGTTGCCGTGGAGACACTCGGTAAGAGCGTCACCAGCACGTCCTCCGACCACTCTCCTAGTTCGACTGAAATGAACGAGATCGCGTGGTGCTCGATACAGTAGTAGCGAAAGCGTTCAAACAATGCCTCAGAATCCGCGATTATGAGTTCACGATAACGGTTCTTCCGGCCGTGTCGATCTGCCACCTCGTGCAGCCTAGCTTGCATGCCGTCCTCCAATGACACCGGCCATATCGGCCGGTCGGCAGCCGCATCTGCTGCGAGCCAGCGCCGTAGCGGACATCCCCGTGCTTACCTGCTCCAGAGAACCAGCACGACGAAGAGCAGAAGCGAAGCAACGAGGGCCGGAATAGACGACTCCCCCTTCGTCACGCGCTTAAACAGCCTCGTAGCAGCCTGGTTCCAGCAAGAGGCTGTGAAACGCCTCCTTTCCTGACTTGTCAACAGTCTTAAAGTCAATCCAGGGCCACCCTATGTCCTTATCAAGTTTCGTCACGATGAAGGACTCTCCAGACTTCAGTACATGTTGGAAGGCCGTCAGCGTACCCTCCGCGCCATCCCTCATGTCAACTGGCATCTCAAAGACACCCTTCGGAATCGAGATTATCCGCACTCTGTCGCCGACGGCTAGTTTCCGCATCTATTATTCTCCTCCCTCGAAGGCTCTAGTTCGGAAGTTCTATGCATCTTGTATGACCACAGTTGCAATTGTAGGGCTCTTCCCCAGGCGTATGACACCCCGCTGCAATACAGGCAGCTTGTGCAGCGGCCTTTGCGATATCTCTAGTGGGTCCAGTAGCCTCAAACGGTGTCTGACATTGAGGAGGGCAGACGTTACGAGGTAAGGTGCGGCACTTCCATTTCGGCTTCTTGCGAGAAGTCGAAAGAGGAATCGGGGCAACTCTCTCCAACACGCCGTCAAGTATCATGTCCCATGTGAGAGTCAACCCCAAAGTCAGCAGCAGACTGATGGCTATGTTGCCCGAGTTCATTACGTTCGCACCGTATCCGGCTCTCACGTCCGAGGCAATCGTTTGAGCAGTGAGGAGTCCAGACAGTCCGGGCAGTGCAAACGCTAGTCCGTACGGATCATGGCCGTTCGTAGGCATTGCTTGTAGATATGCGTAGAGATTCAAACCATCACCATACTGTACGTAGGGGTCGAACTCCAGTGAGCACGCAGGGGACTCCGGGCAATCGCCACAAGCCAAGTCATCATCGCACGTTGCACTATCATCGCACACGTCGCAATCAAGGCGGACCTGTTCGTCCACCTGGCTATACACCATCACCGGCAACCCCGAACCGTTTGGGTCAGGTTGTACGAAGCGTCCGACAGGGATCTTGTAAGATCGATGCACGAAATGGTACATGTCGTTGTCTGCATCATACCGCTGAGCCGTGAATAGGAAGGGGTTGCCGTAGCGGGAGGGGTAGTCGTTGGTGGTGACCCGCTTGATGTTGGGGCCGGCGAAGGCCTCCCGCATGGCCACCCAGTCGTCGATGTCGATGTCCTGGTCCAGGTCGAAGTCGTAGACGAACCGGCAGCGGACGCCGATCCGGCCGATGCACTGCTGGAAGCCGTAGAGGTCGAACAGGTCCAGGTCGGCGTCCACGTCGGTGTCGAACGGAACGCGGTGCGGCCTCTCCCAGTCCGCCGGCGGGTCCACGCCGCTGGTGCCGGCACCGCCGTAGAAGTGCGAGAAGATGCCGTCGTCGCCAACGTCCACCCGGTGGTTGCCATCCCG
>JANQGB010000162.1 GCA_028277545.1 Phycisphaerae bacterium
CCCTCTACACGATGGAGTGCGGCGATGCGGAGTACGACGACCTGTACGACATCAACGCCGACTGTGAGATTAGCTTGAGCGATCTGTCTAGTGTTCTCAGTGTGTACGGTGCCGAGGACATTTGCGGTACCAGTTCAGGGCTGACGATGTCGACCGCGAATCCGCTGCCAATCGACGTGACGGCCGTTCCGATCGACACCAGCGGCTATACGGGCAACGGTTTTGTCGGAGAGGTTGATCACTTCGTCTTCGACATAAAGGTCCAAATCGAGGACACCGTCAACGATGATTGGACCAGTAGCGGCGTCGATGTCGACGCGAAGAACAGCGCGACGTTCCGTCTGTCTCAGAGCGCATCCTGGGCGGATCAGTACGCGACGTTTGTCGGCTCGCCCTGGACGACTCTGCCAACCGGCTCGGCAGGCACGACAGTCGGCAGGTACGATCCGACCGGCGACGCCGCGGTGTTCGGCACCGGCGAGATCAACGTGGCCTGGATCGACACGGCCACGTCGCTCACGGGCCCAGCGACGGTGATGCGTTTGGTGAGCGACGTCAGCAACGTGACCAACGCCGACGTCTCTGGTGGCTTTGGCAGCGTCTACTTCGCGCAGGTTCCCGCCGGAAACTTCGACATTCAGGTTGCCGAGATTTCGAGCGGCCATGGAAACAAGGAGGACGGAGGCACCCTCGTCCCGTTCAGCGGCAAGTTCTACGTAACGGGGCAATAGACTCGAGGACGCGTTCCGAGTTCCGAAGGGCGCGCATGCGGGCTTGAGTCCGGAGAGCAGCAGGCGGGGCGCCGGGCATGGCGTTCGGCGTCCTGCCTCGTCTGCGCGTGGCTGTGGGGTGCTGCATCAGCCGATGCATGTCACCTGACTACCTGTGTCGTGGGCGCCGAAGCGTATCTGTATCGCCCCGGTATCTGCCTAACAGCGATGTCGCCGATAAGAACACATGCTCAGTCACTTCGTGACCTTATATATTGGACATTGTACAATGCAGTCATTGAATTGGCACAATGCGGGGATCGTGGGTTGCCAACCGGTCCCATCCTGGCATGAGCGCGATTGGGGCATATGGCCCCAGGGGTCGCGTGTTCGCCACGCGCCGGTCTTCCAAGCGTTCTGGCTGCTTTTGGGCATCTCGCGCTTGTTTGCTCGAGAGCGCCGCCTCGATTGGCTTACGCTGACATTGTCGACTAGCCCACGACCGGAACCACTCACCGTACTACTCAACGAACAGGGGATCAACATGCAAACACGTGTCTGCAATTCCGAATGTGCACGCGTGGATGCCGCCACTACCGGATCTTACGCTCCGTCGCACGGTGCAACGTATGGCGATTGCGGGTGCCGCCGTGTATGGCGTCAGGCACGCTCGGCGCTTCTACTGACAGCCGTGATCGCGTGGACACCGGCCTTCGGCGAAGTACCACCAACACCGCGTCTGGAGTGTACGGAACCTACGTGCGCAAGCGGAGATGGCAGTATTCTGGATAGCGTCGACTACGACCCGAGCGTGACGTGTGATGAGTGGCCGTGCCAGGAGCCAACCGACGAAGACGGCAATCCCATCTGTGTCTGCGGTGGAGACCCGTGCGGGTCGTCGGCGTCTGAGGCATACGACACGTATCTACGCATACCCGACGGACCGGGTGTAGGCAGTGATGACGGCACAGACCAATCTCTTGATGGAGGATGCATCTACGCAGGAGAAGTATACCTGTTCATTGCCAGCGGCGGAGTAGACTACGACTCCTGCCCAGGCGAGCCGGACGATGCCACCGATCAGGTGGACGTTGGCGCTTTGGCTGTCAGTGGCGGGGCAGTCAACTACTCCACGAACTGTCGTTGTCAGCGTGTTTCATACGTTCGCGTCGACGCGACAGGCACGAGCCTTACGGTATCTTCGAGCTTTGCAGATCTAGGGTGTACGCAGGATGATCTCGATCCGATACTGACACTCGATTTTGACGTCGTGCCGCGCAAACCCACAATCAAGGTCAAACAGCCTCTGTGCAACGAGGATGAGGAAGGGTTCACAGTCGTCTCGGTGAGATCGAAGCTGGAGCACTCTGCGGGGGCGCCGGCGGTCACCTGGGAGTTGCGTGAAAACGAGGAGAAGTGTGAGGTGATCGAGCTGGCGCGGGAGAAGGAAGATCCGACGGACGACTGCGACAGGTGGTATATCTACAGTGCGCAAATAGTCCCGGGAGCCGAGGCGGGCGATGGCAAGGTTAAGGTCTACGCCAAGACAGCAGCTGGCGGATGCGATGAGGTGCCGGCCGAGATCTGCTGTCGCGACTGTGAGGGTACAGACTGTGGTCCGGGGTCGGAGTCCGCGGCCAACAACAGTGTGGATTTTGCGATTAATCTCGGTCGAAACGCCGAGGGCGATTCGGTCGGGCAGCTGCGCATCCACGGGTCCACGCCCAGCGCCGATCTCTCTTCGCCGCGCGGACTGCGCTATGACTTCGAGCATAGCGATGTCACTGTTTACGAGACCGACGGCGTAATCGTTGGAATCGACGCGCCGGAGGTCGAGGTCGACATCATTGACGGGACACCGGATGACGGGCTCTACTCGATCGAGATCGCGACGGTTGGAACATCGACGCCGTTGATCGTCTACGAGATCGAGGACATTAGCACAGGTGGTGGTCATGACACGCTGATGATCACAAAGGAGGTCAATTCAGCGATCACGACGAGCTACACTTATTTGTACAACGAGGAGACGGACGGATCGAGTTGGACGCTCGATCAGGATGACGCGTCGGAGGACACCATCCGAACCGAGACCATGCGCTGGCAGGTGGTGGATCCGAGTTCTCCGTCAACCTCGGACTGGCGACGGATCCGGACAGTCACGCACCCGGAGGACGGTACCGGCGACTACTACAAGGTCAGCGAGACCTATACTCGATTCACGTGGGGGATCGCACTTACGGAGCGCAAGGTGGACCCAGACGGGGATTCGCTTGTAACGAAGTACGGCTATTCGGACAGCGAGCCGCACGTGGTTCAGTACGTAGAGAACGAAGCCGACGGGAGTTGGCGTTATTACACGCATTATTCGAGCGGCGCGCGAGAGGGCAGACTCCGGTCCGTGATCAGCGCGTGGGGCGATTACGCTCCTGCGGACCTGTCGGCGGTGACCGATCCCGACAGCTTGCAGGCGTACTCTCGAGAGCTCTTCTACGAGTATCACGCAACGGATCTAAACGAGCACCGCCCGGTTCGAATTACGGAGAGTATTCAGGGAACTGCGGTGGTCCGCACCGAATATACGTACGACGAGGATACGAGCGGGAAACCGACGGTCTTGGAACAGCGGTGCATCAAGCCCATCGCCGGCACGCTTCAGTTTCTGGATACGACCACGACGTATGAACTCGGGGATGGCGACTGGGAGCCGCGGGGCCGCGTGCTGCTCATCGAGCACCCGGACGGCCGTCGCGAGGCCTACAGCTACGTGGACGACGGGTGGTATGAGCCGAACGGCGGACAGCCGGGCGTCTTTACGACGGACCCGCCGACAGATCCGACGGGCTGGGAATCGGGTTGTACGCAGACGACCATCACGTACGGGTCCGTATCGAATCCGGACGGGATCGCGAACAAGTCCACCCGAGAGCTTCGTGTCACGGACCGAGCCGGCCGGACTCTGCTGGAAGAGACGTACGTTTTCACCGGCACGACGTACGATCGCATCGCATGGATAGCGTACGTGCGTGATGCGCGGGGCCGCATCACCAACGTGTACTACTCGAACAACACGGAAGAGGCGAAGAGCTGGGACTGCTGCGGGCTGGACTGGGCGACGAGTCGTCATGGGATCAAGACATACTATACGGTGGATCTCCTCGGGCGTGTAACGGTGCAGGTGAAGGAAGGTGTCGGCGGCGCCTCAGATCCCTTCTATCAGGGCGACATCACGACCAGTATTGTTCCCACACTTACTACGAGCCCGGCCCGCCGCGTGGTAACGACAACGGTGTCGGGCGACGGCACACCGTCGCTCACGACGACGACTAAGCACGACCTGGCTGGCAGACTGCGGTACGTCGCGGACAGCGCGGGTCTCGCCACCGAGCACACCTACGGCACGTCGACCACCAGCGTCGGAGGCTATAGCGGTGGAGGGCGTAAGATCACTATAGACCGCCCTGGTGGCCCCACCTCCGGCGAAGACGAGATCACCGAGTACTATCGCGATGGCCGGATCAAGTGCGTTTACGGCGCCACCGTGGTATCGCGGGCTTATCTGTACGGGGTCACGGCCGGCTATCAGTGGACCAAGGAGCTCAGCGGAACCAATCAACCGGAAGCGGACGAGAGCACGGCTCCTCGGTGGACAAAGACCACGCACGACGGACTCGGGCGTGTTGTGATGGTGGAACGAAAGGCATTCGACACGAGCGATCCGACTCACACGATTGCCACGCACTACAGTTATGAGGACACCTCGGGTGATCCGACAGTTCGACTGCAGAACATACAGACTTTCGATGATGCTACCCCGTTGCGGGCGCCGACGGCCTACACGTACGACGAATTGGGTAATACGATCGCCAGCGGCCTCGACCTGGATGGTGGCGGGCTCACCGCTGGGGGGACCGATCGTTTCAGCGAGACTGAAAGCGACTACGTCCAGCTCTCCGGTGACTGGTGGCGTGAAACCACAACGCAAACGTACCACACTGACAGTGATTCCACGGCGACCACGACCGGCATCAGCCGCGAGCGTCTGACGGGCTTCGGCGCGAATGTCATCGGCGAGGCCGCAACCGAAGATGTATACGAGAACGTCACTTTGGCTACGACGACGCTCGACCGCGCCAACAAGTTAGTGACCG
>JANQGB010000366.1 GCA_028277545.1 Phycisphaerae bacterium
ATGACCGGAACGCAGGATATCACGGGTGGTCTGCCGCGGGTGACGGAGATCTTCGAGGCTCGCAAGCCGAAAGAGCCGTCCGTCATGGCCGAGATCTCGGGGCAGGTCGAGATCAGGGCTGACAAGCGCCGCGGCAAGATGACCATCATCGTGCGTAACGATGCCGGCGTGGAGAAAGAGCACCACGTGCCCCAGGACAAGCAGTTGCTGGTTCACGCCAACGACCGCGTCGATGCCGGCGATCCGCTCATCGAAGGCCCGATGGTTCCGCACGACATTCTGCGAATCAAGGGCGAAGAGGCCCTGCAGGAGTACCTGCTGCGTGAGGTGCAGATGGTCTACCGCAGCCAGAACGTGACCATCAATGACAAGCACGTTGAGATCATCATCAGCCAGATGCTGCGCAAGGTGAAAGTGGAGACGCCGGGTGATTCGCGGTTCCTGCCGGGCGAGGTGGTGGACCGCTATCAGTTCCGGTCGGAGAACGAGGATCTGGCCAAGAGCGTGCGGATCACCGATCCGGGCGATACTGACCTCGCCGAAGGCGAGATCGTGTTCAAGGATCGCTTTGCCGAGGTCAACGAAGAGACCGAAGACCAGGGTGGCGAGCCGGCCCGCGGCAAGAAGCCCAAGCCAGCGTCGGCAACGACGATGCTGCTGGGCATCACCAAGGCCAGCCTGTCGAGTGAGTCGTTCATCTCGGCGGCGTCGTTCCAGGAGACCACCAAGGTGCTGACCGAGGCTGCCCTGAGCAGCAAGATCGACCGGCTCCTGGGCTTGAAGGAGAACGTGATCCTGGGTCACCTGATTCCGGCGGGTACGGCCTTCAAGCCGTACCTCAAGATGGGTGTCAGGCAGGTCGGCACGCCGCTGCCCGTTCCGGAGGAGCGGCCGGCCGAGCAGGTGTCGCTGCCCGACGATGCTCAGACCGCCCAACTGCTGGCGGGTGAACTGCCGCCGGCGACACCCACCCCCACGGTGGCACCGGAGGCCACCGACCCCTCCGCAATTGCGACGGCGGGTGGTGGTGACGTGGCTACCGAGGAGCCGCCGGCACCGCCCATGCCCGGCGTCTGATCAGGATAGGCGGGATGGACCGCGGAGCGATTTGATTCTGCCAGACAAGAGATCGCCGGCCGGTTAGCGGAACGGCGGCCGACAGAAAGGACGATGACACAACAGCGTGTCGTTACGAGGAAAGCAATGCCAACAATCAACCAACTGGTCCGGCACCCTCGCAGGAAGGTGATCAAGAAGTCCAAGGTCCGCGACCTGGAGCAGTGCCCGCATCGCCGCGGCGTCTGCCTGATCGTCAAGACACAGACCCCCAAGAAGCCGAACTCCGCCCTGCGGAAGGTGGCCCGTGTGCGTTTGACCAACGGGAAAGAGGTCTCGGCCTATATTCCGGGTGTGGACCACAACCTGCAGGAGCACTCCATCGTCCTGATTCGGGGCGGAAGGGTTCGCGACCTGCCGGGCGTCCGTTATCACATCGTCCGCGGAACGCTGGACTGTTCCGGCGTGGAGACGGACAAGGAAAACCACCCGCGCAACCGCGGGCGGAGCAAGTACGGCGTCAAGCGACGCAAGTAGTGCGTAAGGTTCGGGGCGGCGCCGGGCGACCGGCGCGGCTGCGGGGCTTGCCGTGACCGGCGTTCCCTGTTATGTTCTGGGGCTCGGCGGTCAGCGGCCGCCCTTATGAGACAGTGGACTTACGGAAACCAAACCGATGGCCCGGAAGAAATTCACCAAGTCGGCCGAGCAGTTGAGGCCGGACCCACGCTACGACAACAAGTTGGTGGCCAAGTTCATCAACTGCCTCATGCTGGACGGTAAGAAGTCGACCGCCAGCCGCGTGTTTTACGATGCCATGGACATCGTGGGCCAGCGGATCAAGGATGTTCCGCCGTGCGAGGTGTTCGAGAAGGCGATCCAGAACGTCAAGCCCAACATCGAGGTGCGTTCGCGCCGAGTGGGCGGGTCGAACTACCAGGTTCCCATGCCGGTGAACCGCAAGCGGCAACAGTCCCTGGCCTTCAGGTGGATTCTGCAGGCCGTCCGCGGCAAGAGCGGGCGGGCCACCTGCGAGTTCCTGGCCCAGGAGATCTGCGACGCCTTCCGTGGTGACGGCGCGGCGGCCACCACGCGCGAGAACGTGCATCGCATGGCCGAGGCCAACAAGGCTTTCGCCCACTTCGCCTGGTAGGCTGAACGAGTTTCCTTCACGTGCCCACCCTTTGTGGTCTGGCAAAGGCGTGGGCATGTGTCTTTTTTGTGTAGTTGTCCGGCGTGTGGCAAGTGGTCCTTCCAGGGGACTGCGCCTACCGGGAGCGATCAATCCTGCGGCCGTGGAATTGCCAAGGACGCTGAGCGATTCATGAGCACCGACCTGCACAACACCCGCAACATCGGGATCGCAGCTCACATCGACGCCGGCAAGACCACGACGACCGAACGGGTGCTCTTCTATACCGGCGCCACTCATGCCCCCGGCGAAGTTGACCTGGCCACCACCAAGACCGACTTCGACGTCCAGGAACAGGAACGCGGCATCACCATCTACTCGGCCGCGGTGAGTTGTCCCTGGAAGTCCTATACCATCAACCTGATTGACACGCCGGGGCACGTCGATTTCACCGCCGAAGTGGAGCGCTGTCTGCGCGTGTTGGACGGGGCGGTGGTGGTGTTTGACGGCAAAGAAGGGGTCGAACCCCAGTCCGAGACTGTCTGGCACCAGGCGGACCGGTATAACGTCCCGCGCATCTGCCTGATCAACAAGATGGACAAGGTCGGAGCTGATTTCTTCAGTTCCTTCGACTCGCTGATCGATCGGCTGGGGGCTAACCCCGCGGCCTTGCAGCTTCCCATCGGGGCGGAGAGCGGTTTCGAAGGCGTCATCGATCTGCTGACCATGAAGGCGCTGACCTTCGAGGAGGCATCCAAGGGACGGACGATTCGCGAGTCTGACATCCCCGAGTCGATGTCGGAGACCGCTCGCCAGTGGCGCCACCGGCTGGAAGAGGCCGCCGCCGAGGTCTGTGACGATGTGATGGCGAAGTTCGTCGAGGAGCAGCCCATCCAGGCCGACGACCTTCGGGCGGCGCTTCGTCAGGGCACGATCAGCGGCCGGCTGCAACCGGTCCTCTGCGGTTCGTCACTGAAGTTCATCGGCGTGCAGCCGGTACTGGACGCCGTGTGCGACTACCTGCCATCACCCCTGGATATGCCACCGATCAAGGCGCCGCCGGCCGACCCCAAGGGCAAGGGCGCGGAGCGGGAGATTGAGCTTCGCCCGGACCCCAAGGGCCCGCTGGCAGCACTGGTCTTCAAGATTGTGGCCGACAAACACGCTGACCTGTGTTTCTTGCGCATCTACTCGGGTCGGCTGAAGGCCAACTCGCGGGTGCTTAACACGGCGACGAACGAGAAGGAGAACGTCTCTCTCCTGTATCGGATGTTCGCCAAGCGTCGCGACCAGCTCTCCGTGGCCCAGGCGGGCGACATTGTAGCGGTCGTCGGTCCCCGGGGGGTCTTGTCCGGCCACACGCTCTGTGACCCGAGGCAGCCGGTCCTGCTGGAATCGATCGATTTCCCCGCCGCGGTCATCAGCCAGTCTATCGAGCCCAAGAGTTCCCGCGACCGGGACAAGCTGCTGGCCGCCCTGGAAGCGTTGAGCCGGCAGGATCCTACCTTCTCGACCAGAACCGACGCCGACACCGGCCAGACCCTCATCTTCGGTATGGGCGAACTCCACCTGGAGGTACTGGTTCGCCGGCTGCGCGAAGACATGAACGTGGCGGTCAACGTCGGCAAGCCTCGCGCCTCGTACCGGGAGACGGTCACTGCGGCGGCCGAGGCGCACGTGGTCGTCAACCGGCAGATCGGCGGCAAAACGCACTTCGCGGAGGTCACGCTCCGCGTCGAACCCCTGCCGCTGGGCGAGGTCCCCGGCGACACCATGTTCGCTAACGAAACGTCCCTCGAGGAGCTCGATTCACGGTTCGTGCCGTTCGTGGATGCCGGGGTGCGCGACGCGTCCGCCAGCGGGCCGCGTGGTGGCTATCCGGTGGTAGGCTGGAAGGCGACTCTCACCCAGGCCCGGCAACACGAGACCGATAGCAGCGAGCAGGCCTTTGAAACAGCCGCCGGCATGGCTTTTAACGAGGTGCTGCACAAGGCCGGCCCGGCGCTGCTGGAGCCCATCATGGATCTCCAGATTCATACGCCGGACGACTATTTCGGAGTCATCAGCGGCGATCTGAACGCCCGCCGGGCCGTCATCAGCGGTACCGACGTGGTAGGTCAGTCGAGGGTGATCAGTGCTGAGATTCCGCTGTCCGAGACGTTCGGATACGTGACCCGGCTACGCAGTATGTCGCAGGGCCGGGCGAGTGTTGCGATGACGCCGTCGCACTACGCCGTAGTGCCGGAGGAGGTAGCTCTCCGCCTGGTGGGAGCGCCGTAATGCGATGTGTGGCGGGGCCTTAGCGATGGTTCCAGCTCGACTGTACGCCAGGGTTGTCTGTGTCAGGGGCGTTGTTTTTTTGTAGAAGTTCGCGGTTGACACAGAAGCCGAAGCCAGTAAATTGGTCCGTCTGCCGTTTTCCGGCGAAGACGGCTAGCTAGATGTCCCAAAGGTGTTTGCGCTGTGGCAGCGAACGAGAAGATCCGCATCAGGATGGAGGCGTACGATCCGGGGCCGCTCGACTCATCGGCCAAGGAGATCGTCGAACACGCCAAGCGAACCAGTGCCCGTGTCTCGGGGCCCATACCGCTCCCGACCCGGGTCGAGCGATATACCGTCCTCCGCGGACCGCACA
>JANQGB010000383.1 GCA_028277545.1 Phycisphaerae bacterium
TGGGATGCTTCGGGCTATCTTGGCCCCCTCCTTCACCAGAGGCAGCAGTTCAGCGTGAATGATACGCGCTCTTGTCCAGCTTAGGTCCACATGCTTGCCGAGAGTCATCAACTGCGTGGGAGTCAGGCTGGCGAACTCGCTCTCTGCTGGAATATCGTATTCGTCGTCGGGAACATCAATGCCCTCTTCCAGAAGCTCGTCCCCATCGCCCAGCTGCCATCTCGCCGCATCTCCCCGGACCGCCAGAGCCATCAGTACAGCTATCTGATCACTGTCCCCCAGCACATCACCCGCATCCTCTAAGAAGGCCGCTATGCTGAAGATCCCGCCCAGTAGTTCCCCTATATAGCCCGGCAACTTGAGCTTTCCAGACAACTTCTCCACCCCCTTGAGGAGAAGGTCGTCAGTATCAATCTCTGTCGGGGCTGTGGCAACTACAGCGAAGGCCTCGAATCCACTACCCTCAACGTAGTCCAACTCATGTAGTCCTCGCACCATGGAGGGCATCAAAGCAGGGTCACTCGTATGTATATGCCGCAGTAGGTCAACGAGCTTACCGAACTGGGCTTTGTCCTTCGCTTCTTGGTACTCAGGGAGCAAGATCGCTGCCAACAAGGTAGCTGCTGCTATCCATCCCAGCACCTCCAACATGCGCATCATCCCAGTCGGATCCACCCCATTGCCAGGATCACTATGGCAATATGCGTATTTGTGGAGACTTCCCGGCTCGCCGGTGTCGCCCGAGTAGGGATCAAGCCGGTTCCACACCCCAGCCTGCATGTCATAGTACCTGGCACGATTGTACCCCATTCCGAGTTCAGCATCAAACTGCTCGCCGGAATAGGCCAGGTCAGAGCCAGCAGGATTCGTGACATTCGGCTGCCCACCAAGCATCATGCCGTATGCGTCGTACGACATGCGATCGGTGATGGCCCCAGTTGTGTTGGTCAGCAGCCTTGTTGAGCCATGCCCATCACAGGCAAACCATTTGGTCCCGCCTGTATCGGTCGTCTGCCCCAGCACGTCATCGCCAATCACATAGCTCTTTCTAGGCGTTCCCCCAAAGTCAGGCAACTCTTCAAGGATTTGACTGTATCCAGTATGGTTCATCCCGTCGTTCAGGAAGATTCTAGTCTTGTTGTCAGCCGTTCCGCCACCAGTAGTTACCTCAGATGTGGCCTTGGTCCTGATTCCCCCTTGATTGTACTCGTATGCACTCGTGATCTGGACGCTCTGTCCATCCTCAATCCTACTGATCACTGCCGAATCCAGACGTTGCTCCAGGTTGTATGTGTAGTCAACATGCTCATCAGTTTGTTCGTTGTCTTTGGCGATCATCTCGCCGTTGTCGCTGTAGCCGTACTCCGTGGTACCGTCAACATCGGAGATCTCAAAGCGAAGCTGGTCGTTGTCGTTGTGCTGATAGGTGATTACTTCATTCTCAGCACCAGTTGTCGCCTTCCTCACCCGGTTCCCAACTAGATCATAGCGATACTCAGTCGTGAAGTGCTGTTCAGGGATGGTGCTTCCAGAAGCTTCAGACACCAGTCGATACAGGTTGTCATAGCCGTAGGTGATGTTGGTGGAGGAGTAGCTTGAGTCAGCTTCCAGTCTACTCTCGGTCACAATATGCCTGCGCCCACTGGGATACAGCTCATAGGTGTACTGGCTCAGGATGTCGTCATCTGAGTTGAAGTGAGTCAGCACCTTGAGCCTATTCAGGTCGTCATACTCGTGCGTGGTGAGAACACCATTGGGCAGCTCAACAGCTTCCCGTGATCCAACAGCAGTGTAGCCGTACGTGGTGATTTCCGGCACTGTCAGGTCTGTTCCATCACGCTTCGCAACAGTCACAGTCTTGAGTCGAGCGAGTTCGTCGTAATCATACCAGATGTCGCTGTTAGCCGTGAAGGTTCGCTCTTTCCTTCCGGTCACTTCGTCGTAGCGGTAGTTGAGGGTGCCTTCTGGACTGGCCACTTGCTCAATCCTGTTGTTCTGGTCATAGGCCTTGGTTGTCACTCCGCCACGTTGGTCAGTTGTCCTCCACTGGCGTCCCATGTCATCGTACTCGAAGTGGATGACTTCGTCTGGCGTTGCTGGGGCATTCGGGTAGTCAGTTCCAAGCACTCCTGTGGCATCCTCGGGGTCGCACGCAGGAGTCCCTGCGCTGGCATAGAGTTTCTTGTACTCAACCCGGCCCATAGTGTCGTAGATGAACTCAGTGACCTGTCCTTCGAAGTCCACCCTGTAACCCAACTTCCCAAGGCTGTTATGAGCCTGGCGTTCGGTTTCTCCCATCGGCAGGGCACGAGTTACTTGATGCCCCAGTTCATCATGCGTGAACTTGGTCTCCCTTCCTTTCGGATCGATGATCGCTACGCGCCGACCGTACGTGTCGTAGACGTACTCGTAGGTGGGCTTGACCATGTTACCTGTATCGGGGTCGAGGACTTCGGGCAGGTACACGAATCGCAGGCGTCCCATGTCATCGTACTCGAAGACCTTGGTCTTGCCTTCCTGGTCCGTGTGTTCCTTCTGACGCCCCAGTTCATCGAAGACGGTCTTGACGAACGTTCTCGCTGCACCTTCTGTTTCAGGAGGGAAGATGGTCTTCCAGCGGCGGTTCAGAGCATCGTACTCGAAGTTGGTTCCACGACCCAAGGCATCACGAGTCAGTTCGAGCCTGCCGCCAGCGTCGTACTCGTATTCAGTACGATTACCGAGAGCATCAATCACCGCCTTCTGTTTCCCATCATCGTAGTACTCGTACCGAGTTGCGTAGCCCTCAGCGTCGGTACGGGACTCGGTGCGTCCATCAGGATAGTGGCCGGTCTTCGTGAACGAGATCACCCCAGCTGAGCCAATGAACTCACTACTCCATACACCGTTGCCTTCGTCAGTGACCTGGATGCTAACGTTCGATAGACGCTCAGTTCTCTCAACTCGCCCGATAGCGTTGTAGATCGTTCTGGTACCATTGGCTGCCGTACCGGGCACGTGTCTATCCACGGTCACCACGCCTCGGCCATTGAGGTCATGCACAGTGGCCGTGATGGTGCCGTCAGGATACTCAGTCTGAACCACGTTGCCCCGCGCATCGAATCGAGTGATCGTTGCGTTGCCAAACTTGTTCACCGTCCTCCAAGGCCTACCTATCGCGTTGTAGAAGGTCTCAGACGTGTTCAGCTTCGGGTCGATTGCCTTGGTGACTCGCCCTTCGGCATTGTAGACCGTGGTGGTGACAACATCTCGTACATCCCCTGCGTCATTCGGGTTCACCCACTGCCGCTCTGTTCCGGTCTGGTTGCCGTTGCTGTCGTAATGGAAGGTGCGTACAACACCGTTGGCGTCAGTGGAGGTCTCCATATTACCGTCACTGTAGTAAGTGAACACGGCCGTAATCTTCCCTGCAGCGTTCACAGTGTGCTTCAGATTGCCATCGGGGTAGTAGACGTTGGTGGTCGTCTCACCGAGCGCATTGATGACATGCTCCAGGTTCCCGTTGCCATCGTAGAGCGTAGTCGTCACGTTCCCCAATGGATCGGTCTTCGTCTTTCTATTGCCATAGTCGTCGTACGTGTACTTGGTGGTCCGTCCCATGGGATCAGTACGTTCTTCTAGGTTCCCCTTGGAATCCCACTTCTGAACCACGGTATGCCCCATCGGATCAGTGATGCGCTCCTCGTTGCCATACCCATCATGCTTGCGCGTAGTCCTGTTACCGTGGGCATCGATGGTCACCTCAACGTTACCGCGATTGTCATAGACGTGGATCGTCGGATTGCCCATGCGGTCGAACATCGTAGACGTCTTCCCAGTCAAGTTGTGATCCATGATGATCTGGTTGCCATCCGCATCCTCAGTCCCAACCATCCGCCCGTCGTCATCATAAAGAGTCTTCATTGGGGTAATGCCACGAGGATCAATGATCTCGCTCAGGTAATGCGGCGGATACGTGATGGTCTGCCCCTGGTCATCCACTCGGCTCCCCCCATAGACGAACTCCGTAGTCAGATACACAGGATTCTGTGGATCAGTGTCATCCGTGAGCTTGTTGACTTTGATCAGATTCCCAATCCCATCATATTCGTAGGTGATCTGAGCGGGACCAGTCATGCCATGGAGATCAACACCCCGTGGATCACGAATAGCTGTAATCCTGCCATTGGCATCTCTCTCGAATTCCACACTCTTGGTCTTGTTGCCAAGAGCGTTGTAGTGATCAATTCCGCTCCGGTCTTGTCGGAAAACAACGTCATTACCTTGTCGGTCTTCGATCTTCCTCAGCGTAGCCTCGCCGTAGGTCTCTATGTAGGCAGTCTCTCCCGTCCACGGGTCAAGCTCTGTGTATCCGTCGATGTACTCCCTCTCGATGTGGTACTTGGTGCCGTCCTTCATAGTCAGGATGTAGCCGGGGAACTCGAAGGCTTCCATCGGGGTCGTCGGTCCAGCTGCCTCCCAGTAGGGGAAGAAGTTGGGGATCACTGCCAGCTGGTTGTTGCAGGTTGGCTCAAGCGTAGCGTATGTGCCAAGAGGCGCTTCCCACTCAGCGTAGTAGTGGAATGCACCACCGTAACGGAGCTTGTAGACAAAAGTGATCCTCTGACCGTCAGGCATGGTGATGGTGACATTGCGACCGCCACCGAAGCGACGCTCGAACGGCTGCTCAGCCTCGTCGAAACTGATCCCCCGGTCTTCGTCCAGCTCCAACTCAATGTCGCTGATCGAGTACGTCCAGCCGGCGCCGAAGTCCCTGGAGTAGCCCACGTTCAGACTGTTGTACGTACGAATCACGCTCAGCGGCATGCCTGAAACCGGGATAACAATGTCGCGTTGAGAGAATCCGAATTGCCCGATCTTGAGCTGGCTGTTGAGAGCAATCCGGACCTTGTCACTGCTGGTGTCTGAACCGCCCTGGACCGTAAGGCGGAGGTCGTAGACACCATTGCGGGTCATGGTGAAGTCGAGAGTACCGAGAGTGCCATCTGTCACGCGCGTTTCGTTCCACCCCAATGCATTCACGGGATCGGGCGTAACGTCGGCAACGAGATCGCCGTTGGGCTTGTAGAGTTCGACCTTCCACTGAACGGCGTCGGCCGGGTCCGGATCGTCGCATGTGCCCTGCAGCTCAAGCAGGCCTTCTCGCACGTGGACGGCAAGCTTGGAGCCGTCGCTGGCCACACCGCCTTCGAAGTTGGCGATGTCGGCTACAGGTGGGCCGGTCACCAAGTTCACCGTGAACTCGCGTTGTGGGGTTTCACTCACGCCGTCTACCCGCAGCGTCACGGTGTAGTCTCCGTCCTCTACGCCGGTTCCCACATCCACGGTTTGACTGATGAGCTGGCTGTTGCCGGTGATTGGGGCGATTGTTGACGGGCCGGTGAAGGAAAGCTCCCAGTCGTCGGCTTGCTGGAGACTGGCGGAGACCGTGAGAATCGTGCCGGTGCCCTGGTCCACGTAGTCCGGAGTGACCTGGAATGCCCGTATGGGGTTGCTGCTCGTGAAGCCGACGGGCGTGGCTTCGGTGATGTTGCCGGCAGTGTCGACAGCTTTCGCAGTGATGGTGTGTGGCCCGTCGAGGAGGTCCTCGGCAGAGATGCTGGTCGTGAGGGCGCCTTCTTGAGGAGCGGTGACGGAGGCCACCAAGGCGGTGTCCAGGTAGACCAAGATCTGGCGGAGCGTCGCATTGTCCGTGGCTGTGACTGTAACGGGGACGTCACCAGCGTAGGGATCTGTGACGCCGTCAACGGCCGTGGCCATGGTGATCTGGGGCGGTTCGGTGTCGCCAGCTGCCGGAGTCACGAGAGTGACGGCTGTGGTATTGCCGGAGGCGTCTTCGCCCGTGATGACCAACGTGTGTGTGCCGTCGGTGAAGGTGGTTGGCGAGAGGTCCACGCCAAGGTGTCCGGTGGTGGCGCCGGTCCCATAGTCCTGCGAGGCGATCTCCGTGCTGTCGAGAGTCGTTGCCATCGTGGCCAGCTCGATGTTGTCGGTGCCGTCGATGTCGAGCGGCACGGGATCGGGGAGCGTGGCCGTGGTATCGGGCAAGGTTATCGCCAGTTCCGGGGCGATGCGGTCCTCGACGACTTGGCTGGTCAGGAATTGGGTTTCCGTGCTCTGGGCTTCGTTGCCGGCATTGTCGCGGGCCTTGACGAGCAGTTGGTGCACTCCGTCCGCGATTGTGGTGCAGTCGAGGTCGTGATGGAAGGTTGTCGCGCCAGCAGCACTCTGAGCCACCACGGCGCCGTCAACGAGGATCTCGATGACGGCAATGCCACCTTGATCGAAGGCTGTGACGTCGATGGGGACGAGGCCGTTGAGCACACCGGCGTCGGGATCGAGGAGCGGACTGCTGACTGTGATCTGCGGAGGCGTGTCGTCGGGCACGGGGTTGTCAATAGTGAAAGGCGTAGCGGTCTCCGCAGTGGTCTGGTTGCCGCCCTTATCGGCGACGGTCAGGCGTGCGTTGTAGGTGCCGTTGGGGAGGTCCGTGGAGGGGATGGCGGCGAAGATGCCGTCGAGTACGGGCAGGTTGCTTGTGCCGATGGTGGAGACGACGTCGCCGGTATCGCTGGTAACGAGATCGAGGGTGTAGAGCTCCAGGTTCGAGTCGTCGGCTGTTCCACGGAACCGCAGGAGTGTCCCGCCGGACGTGGTGTGCTCGGTCAGAGCGATGGCGGCTTGCGGGTTCGTGTTGTCGATCACGACGAAGTGCGAGAAGGTCGCAGAGCCGGTGCCGGCGGCAGTGAGGATGTAGTCGTAACGGCCGTCCGCAAGCTGCGCGCTGGCAGCGTCCGTACCGTCCCAGGCAACGTTGACGACCTCGGCGCTGCCGGTGTCCGGGGCCTGATTGTCTGCGGGAGTCAATGTCCGGACTTCGGTGCCCTGGGAATTCGTGAAGCGAATGGTCCAAGAGCTGGTGCGCGGCGTATCCGCTGTCATGTCGAACGTGTCTTTGATGCCGCTGCTGCTGGTGGGAGAGAAGGTTTGCGGCCCGCTGGTCACGTTGATGATCGCGGGTTGCTGGGAGATTGCATCGATGCGGCCGATGAGCGCGATCGCGGCGGCGACGCTCTTGAGGCTGGATACACGAACGGCGTTCTCTACCGCACTTGCCGGGGCAGGATCGTCGTCGATGGCGGTCAGGAAGTTCTTGATGTGCGCGATCGCCGGTACGTAAGCAATACCGGTCGCGATGGTGGAGCCGGGGAGGATCTCGAACCACTCGGTGGCGCTATCACGCAGGGCCTCGGGAACGGTTGCCGGGCCAAGTAGATCGGGAATAGTCACCGTCGGTTCGGAAAGCTGGACCTCGCTCCCTGACACGAGATTGTCGGCCTGGCCGGAGGCGATGAGGAAGATACCGGTGTCCCCGGTGACCGGATCGACGGCGAACAGCGGGTCGCGCGTGAGGCCACCATAGGACACGGGATTCTGGGGGAAGGTGACCGTGTAGCCGATCTTGAGAAAGTCGAGGATGGTCTCCTGGGCGTCGGGAGTCAGCGACAGGTTGAGGCCGTCAAACACGCTCTCGTCGAGGGCGCTGGTCGGGCTGCCCTGGGCGTCGGTCTCGGGCTTGAGCGTGATCATGGGCGTTGAGACGGAGCTGGCAACCTGCTGGAGCCGGGCCGTGGAGATGGCGAGATCGCCAAGGGACTGCTGCAGGGAGTTGCACCCGAGCGCGGAACTCATGAGAGCGTTGATGGTGACAAAGGCTCTGGACTTGGACTCGCGTTCGCTGATCGATTCGGAGGAGATCGGGGAGACAGCGAAGCAGTCGCGAACGACGCTGGAGGTGATCTGTTCAGCGGTTGCGGTGTGCGGCAGGCCGAAGAGGGTCTCGACTTCCAGACCGTAGCTGAGACGGATCATGGAAGGGGAGCGATGGACACACCGGTTGAGGACGCCCGCGGTAATCCGGCCGAAACGGTCGGACTGGTAGAAGTAGTTCAGGCCGATGGCGCGGAGCAGTGTGGCGATCGGCGCGTCGCCGGCGGCGAGGTTGGAGTTGACCGCGGCGACCGCGGCGTCGGTCACGCTGCCGGCATCGAAAACGAAAGCGGTCTGGCTGCCCGCATTCACGGCGTCCATCGCGGTCGTGATGCGGGAAACGTCCGCGTCGGGGATGGCGTCGATGTCGGTTCCGGCCGGCTTGAAGCGCCACGTCAGTTTCTGCAGTGTGCCGACGGTGTTGGCGACGGCGCCAGTGGCAACGGTGGTGTCGCCGAGCTTGAGCTGGGCTTGGACGTTGAGCTGGTAGGCCGGGAACGGATCGGTCGAGCCGCTTGCCACCCACGCGGAAAGGATGTCGGTGTCGTCTTGGGTTGCCGGCGTGTAGGTCAGTGTGAGGGATTGGTTGAGCAGGCTGGCAATGGGAGCGTCGTAGGTGAAGAGCTCGCGGCCGGACGAATCGGCTGCAGTCAGTTCGGCCGTTGCGGTCAAGGCGGCGGGGAAGCTGCGCCAGTTGGCGCCGCGTGCCTCGATCTTGTAGAGGTCGGTACAGGGCAGCAGGCCGTAAGCTTCCTCACCAATGACACGCTCGCGGAAGACGGTGTCGAGAGTCAAATTCTGCCGGCCCATGATCTCGACCAGGGGATTGGCCAGGCCGATGATCTCGTTGAGAATGTACGTCTGGGGAAGACCGGTGGCGTTGTCGTCCGAGGCCCCAGTTCCAGAGCCGTTGGCAAGACCAGCGTTTCCGGGAACGGCGGCGCGCGTTGACTGGGCGCGAATGTTGGTCAGAAAGGCGGACGAGTTCACGCCGAGGTCCGCTTCGAGGTCACGGCGTTCGCTGAAGGTATGTTGCTTGAAGGATGGGTCGATCTCGACCCACGAATCGCCCACGTCTTTGGCGGTGGTCGAGTCGTTGACGTTCGAGGCGCCACGATATGGGAAGTAGTCCACGTACGCCTTGACCCACACGTGGTCGATGAGGATGTCGCCGACGCCGGGAGTGCCGTCGATGTCGTAGGGAATGGCGTTGGCCGCAAGCAGTGCCTCAACCTCGCCTCTGTCCACGCCGAGCCAGGAGGCGGCTTGGTCGGCCGTCAGGCGAATGGTGCCGTACGCATAGCGGCACGGCACGCGGGCCGCTCGGAAAACGCTGATCAGGGCGGAGGCAATGTCCACATCGTTGCCCGCCATCTCGGCAATGGTCTGATCCGCGCCCTTCACGGCGCCGAAGTAGGGCTCATACACGCAGTTGTTACGGAAGTACTCGAAGATCTTGACCGGCGTCTTGAGTTCGTCGGCGAGGGCCTGGACGGCAGTGGAAGCAGACGTCTGTGGGGTGGAGACCGCGAGGTCGGCGGCGGTCGGATCGCCTTGATCGGTCGGATCGCTCACATCCTGCAGGGAGGGCCAGAGGACATCGGCGGGCCCGGCAAGGAGGATATCGCGGCGAGGGCGCTCGGCGACGTCAATCAAGGTGGGCGATTCGGCGAAGGCCTTCAATCGCGATTCGAGAAAGCCGGGGTTC
>JANQGB010000410.1 GCA_028277545.1 Phycisphaerae bacterium
ATGACGTCTGGGACAAGGCGGAAGCCGCTCTCAAGACGGCGATTGAAGCGACGGGCCTTGAGTATGAACTGAATGAGGGCGAGGGCGCCTTTTACGGTCCCAAGATCGAGTTCGTTCTGCGCGATGCCATCGGGCGGGACTGGCAGTGCGGCACGGTGCAGCTGGACTTCAACCTGCCGGGCCGTCTTGGCTCGTTCTATATCGGTGAGGATGGTGACAAGCACGTGCCGGTGATGATTCACCGGGCGCTGTTCGGGTCTCTCGAACGGTTCCTCGGTATTCTGATCGAGCACCATGCAGGACGTTTCCCGCTGTGGCTCGCGCCGCTGCAGTGCGTTGTTGCCACGATCACGTCCGATGCTGACGGGTATGGTCAGGAAGTGATCGACGTGCTCAAGCGCCATGGGCTCACTGTGGAAGCTGATTTCCGCAATGAGAAGATCAACTACAAGGTGCGTGAGCACTCCCTGGCGAAGGTGCCTGCGTTGCTGGTTGTCGGCCAGCGCGAGGCCGAGGAGCGGACGGTAGCCATCCGCCGTCTGGGCTCAAAGGATCAGACGATCCTGCCGCTGGAGGAAGCAGCCAAGGCGCTGGCGGAGGAGGCTCTGCCGCCCCATGCCAAGCCGGCGCTGTCCGCTGCCGCTGAGTAGCGATTTGCGTCAATCGTAAAAAGAAAGGGCGGTTCCCGTTGGGAACCGCCCTTTTTGTTTCTCTGCCACGTGCTCTATGCAGCCCGCACCTGGTTGATGAAGGCCTGCATCCGCTCGCGCAGGGCTTCACCTTGTTGGGTGAGCGTGTTGGAGGAGGAGAGCAACTGCGCGGATGCGGCGGATGCTTCCTGCGATGCTTCGCTCACGCCCTGAACGCTTGACGACACTTCCTGTGTGCCGCCCGCGGCCTGCTGGGCGTTGCGGGCGATCTCTTCCGTCGCATTTGTCTGCTCTTCAATGGCAGTTGCGAGAGACTGGCTGATCTCCGTCACCTGTGAAATCACGTCGCGGATGCTGCTGATGGCGGTCACAGCCGTGCGGCTTTCATTCTGCACGCCTTCGATCTGCTGACGGATCTGCTCGGTGGCCTTCTGGGTCTGCGTTGCCAGGCTCTTCACCTCGCTGGCCACAACAGCAAAGCCTTTGCCCGCATCACCTGCACGGGCCGCCTCAATCGTCGCATTGAGGGCAAGCAGGTTTGTCTGTTCTGCAATGTCCTGGATAAGCGCCAGCACGTCGCCGATCTGATCCGCCGCATCTGACAGTCCCGTTACCTGACCGGCAGCATTTTCAACGCTGTTGGCGGCCTGCTCCGATACATCGCGTGACCGCATGACCTGCTGCTGCATCTCCCCGATGGAAGCGGACATTTCTTCTGTCGCGGAAGAAACGGTCTGCACATTTACGGAAGACTCTTCCGCCGCGGCCGCCACATTGGCGGACTGTGCGGTCGTGCGTTCCGCGATGGAGGACACACCCTCAGCTGTCTGTTTGAGATCGACGGCCGTGTTGGCGACGGATTCAACGACTTCACCAACGGATGTCTCGAACTCATCCGCCAGCTTGGCCATCGTTTCGCGTTTTTCCTGGGCGGCCCTGGCTTCGCGGGCAGCTTCTTCCTGCTTCATGCGGTCAGCCTGCTGGCCGGCCTCCTTGAAGACCTGCACGGCTTCCGCCATTTCGCCCATCTCGTCCTTGCGGCCAAGGCTTGGGATTTTCGTCGACCAGTCCTTGTTCGCCAGGCCGCCCATGGCGGTTGTCATCTGTGTTAGCGGATTGGAAATGCTCCGTGCGACGAACAGGCCGATGCCTACTGCCGCCAAGACGATCAGTGCGCCTGCAATCAGAAACTGGATGAGCAGCGACGTCACACCTTCGTTGGCCTCAGCCTCGCTGATCTGCACAATTACGGCCCAGGTCTCACCAAAAAGGTCTACCGGTTCGTAAGCCGCAATTCCTGTCTCACCGCTAATGCCGGCCGTGTGTGCCAGGCCTTTGCCGCCGCTCAACGCAGCGGTGACAGCTTCATTGTTGACCTCACGTACAAGCGTTGTCGGTTCGGTGCTGAAGCGTGAGTCAGAGCGCATCAGCATATCCGGGCCGACCAGAAAGCTCTCGGCGCTTTTACCAAGACCGTTGCTCTTGGTCATCGGCCCGTTAATGACGCTTGCCGGAATCTGATAGACGAACACCCCGGCACGATTGTCGACACGGTCATAGACGGGCATGCCGATGAAGCTTGCCGGGCGCCCTCCCATGGGGCCGTAGGGCGCAAAGTCCTGAAAGACAAGGGTATTGGGCTCCGCCGCCTTGGCAGCGC
>JANQGB010000454.1 GCA_028277545.1 Phycisphaerae bacterium
CCCGACATCTCCAGCGTTTTGCTGGCGAGTTCATGGCCGAAACTCAGGGCCGGCGGTCTTCGTTGGGCAGTCACGGGCAGGGGCGAGCGCTAGATTGACGGCTGTGACGCCGGGCGCTTCGCGCCACGATTCCCGTCGCCGCAAATAAGGCCGCCGTCAGAGATTGTCGTGTGAGCAACACCGGCCTGGACCGAAGCCAGCCGACCACGCTGCCAGTTGTCAGGGTCAGGCTGCTCGAATTACCCACTCTCACATCCGTTGATACGGGGATGGCAGTGAGCGTACGGGTGCTCACGGTGGCCCTAAGGCTATTGTACGCCGCTCCCGCGGCAGCAAGGCCTGGACTGTCGAGTTCTGTTGACCGATGGCGCCACGACTATACAGCCACCTCGCAGAGTCACCGCGTTACCGTAAGGCAGGCATTCTGCCTGCACCGCCATGGCTGCCAAGGCAGGCTGGAAACCAGCGGAACGGACGACCTGCCACCGTAGCGCTAAGTAAATGAAGTAACCTGTCGAAACGACGACGGCGTCCCGCGCCCGCCTCCGCGGCGACCGACGGCTCGGAGACGCCCGCGCCGCTTCGCAGCTTACGGCCAAAGTGCCGGCCTGCCCACAGATTCTGCCCCGCCGTACATCGCCAGCCTCGTTCGGGCGCCGCACGTGGCGTTGGTCAGCGTTTCGAGGCGGAGACGGTTGTTCCGCGGGCGGAGCCGAATCCTGGTGGAGAGATGTCGCCAGCTGCAACTCTAACACCGTGTGGCATAAGGAGTTGCGCAATGGACTCTCGCGTTTCGACCGGTCAGGACGAGTGGCCGATGGTGCGACAGTGGGGAAGTGAGCCGCCGCGCAAGCCACGAACCACACTCAGGGTCTCCAGCCGCGCCGGCGCTGGCCGGATGTAGCTCTTTGCGGAGGGAACTGAGCCTGGACGGCAGGAAAAAGCACTTCAATGTATAAACTTAGGCAAGTTAGGCCACACTGCCAACAGTAACGGCGTCGGTCGGGCCGCCAACCGCCCCTGGCCCGGTTATCCAGGTGCTTATCAGATCACGCTCTTCACCGAGGTAGGATCGCTGATCCGCTCCAATCCGTGCTTGCAGGTATGGCCGGCGATTTCGCAGAAACCGGGGCTAGGTCCGCGCTATCGGCTAGCTCAGTCAGTTGACGTCCTTGCCCCGGGTCTGGGCTGTGCGGAGTAGCTGCCAGCCCGTCCAGCGAACGCCGCTGGCCGATGCCCGTACGTACAGAGAACTCTCCGGTACCAGTGGAAGTGCCAAGCGAGGGCTGTTCACTAACCCCCCGTTTCGTCGAACCTTGCGGTGGCATGTATTTTGCTGGGTTTACCACAGGGGCCCAGGCGAGCCGACCTGCCAGGCCGGATTTGGTCGCGCCGCCCCGGTGCACCCGCGACAACTCTTCGACGCATCTTGTAGAGAGACCATCTTGTGATCGTCTCCCGTCTGCCTGGTCACGGTGAGCGGAGCAACCGCGGCAGGGGACCAGGCGGGGGGCCGTGGGTATGCCCCAGTTCCTGGGCGAAATCCCTCAGAGGCGGGTGGATACGAGCTGCGCCCCGAGGACGCGACATCTGCCGGCGGCTGCCACCATACGCCCGGGCGACATCCCGCAAGCGCCCGCCGAACTATCACCGGCGTGTGGTGGGCCTGTCCGTTGAAGGGTGGGGTGGCTACCCCATAGAGCCTGTGTTAAGGCACTTGGACGGCGCATCCGCACCGCCAGCAGCATCTCCTACTGAAATGGTACTATTTTCGGCCGGCTCGCGAGCCACACCCATCTTGCCATTTGCACCCGGGACGCGGGCATGGGGGCAGGCCCACAGAGGCACGCTAGGCCGGCTGCGCATGCGTGGACGTGGCACCAGGAGGTGAGTGACTATGAAGATCGATCGCCGAGCTTTCCTCAAGCATGCTGGCGTCGGCGGGCTCGCCACCGCGGCTGGCGCCGAGAGCGCTGAGGCCGCCCCGACGGACCGGGTATCGAACGACTGGATGGGTGTGCTCACGGACCACACCCTGTGCATCGGCTGCCGGCAGTGCGAATGGGCCTGCAAGAACGTCAACGATCTGCCGGGTCAGGAGCGGCCGAAGGAGGAGTTCGAGAAGGACAAATCAGTCTTCAAGGAGAGGAGAAGGACTGACGCCGACAACTTCACGGTTGTCAATGAGTACGCTCCGGCGAAGCCAGAAGGCAAGCCGGTCTACGTCAAGAACCAGTGCATGCACTGTTTCGAGCCGGCCTGCGCCTCCTCTTGCCTGGTGGCGGCCTTTCGCAAGACTTCTGAAGGCGCGGTGGTATACAACGAGAGCGTGTGCATCGGGTGCAGGTATTGCATGATCGCCTGCCCCTTTCTCATACCGGCCTATTCGTACGACAATCCCTACTCTCCGGCGGTGCGAAAATGCACCATGTGCTACGGGCGAACCAGTGAGGGGAAGCTGCCGGGTTGCGTGGAGGTCTGCCCCGTGGCGGCCATGACATTCGGCAAGCGCAGCGAACTGCTCACCCTGGCCAGGGAGAGGATCAGCGAGGCGCCAGAAAAGTACGTCAACCACGTCTACGGCGAAGATGAGGCGGGAGGTGCGTGCTGGTTGCACATAGCCCCGAGACCATTTGAAGACATCGGCTTTCGGGCGGACATCGGGTCGACCGCCTATCCGGAACTCACCAAGGGCTTCCTCTCGGCAGTACCCCTGGTGCTCACCATCTGGCCGGCGGCGCTGATGGGCGCCTACGCCTTCACCAGGCGTCGGGAGGAGTTGGCCCGGGTCGAGGTCGCGGCTGGGCCGGAGCGCAGCGGCGAGAAAGGTTAACCGCTATGGCTGACTACCCTGCAGAGTCGTTCAGCCGCCAGGCGTGGGTGGCCGACAAGCTGTTAATGGGGCAATCTCCCCGCGAGTATCTACGCGGCCTCATAACGCCCTTCAACATTGTGGCGGCCATCATAGTCTGTGTTGGCCTGGTGCTTACCGTCCTCCGCTTCACTCGAGGCTTGGCCGCCACCACCAACCTTAACGACAACTACCCCTGGGGACTATGGATCGGTTTTGACGTGTTGTGCGGTGTCGCCCTGGCCGCCGGGGGCTTTGTCCTGGCCTCGACCGTGCACCTGTTCGGCCTGCGCGATTACCATTGCCTGGTGCGCCCCGCGATCCTGACCGGCTTCCTGGGCTACTTCTTCGTGGTCGTGGGTCTGTGCTACGACCTGGGACGGCCCTGGCGGCTTCCCTATCCCATGTTCGTGTCGTACGGTGTCACTTCGGTCATGTTCCTGGTCGGCTGGCACGTGGCGCTCTACCTGACCGTCCAGTTCATCGAGTTCTGTCCGGCCATCTTCGAGTGGCTGAATATGAAGAAGGTCCGCAAGTGGTTGGTTTCCCTTACGATAGGCGCCACGGTGTTCGGCGTCATTCTGTCAACGCTGCACCAGTCGGCCCTGGGAGCACTCTTCCTGTTGGCGCCGGGCAAGGTGCATCCGCTGTGGTACTCACCCTGGATACCGGTCTTCTTCTTTGTCTCCGCCGTGATTGCCGGCCTCTCCATGGTCATCTTCGAGAGCACTCTCTCGCACCGGATCTTCCACAGCCAAGTGGCGGATCACGACCCGGCCCACGTCGACCGCTTGGTGATCGGGCTGGGGAAGGCAGCTTCGGTCCTGCTCTTTACGTACTTCTGCCTGAAGTGGCTTGGAGTCGCTCACGGCCAGAACTTCGGCCTGCTGAATACGCCCTACGGATACTGGTTCCTGGTGGAGATGTTCGGCTTCGTCCTGCTGCCCTGTCTCCTCTTTGCGCACGGGGTGCGGAGGCGGAATGCGACGCTGGTCCGGTTCACGAGCGTCGTGACAGTGCTGGGCATCATGCTCAACCGGCTCAACGTCTCGTTGATCACCTTCCAGTGGAACCTCGAGGATCGCTACTTCCCGCGCTGGACGGAGTTCTTCGTATCGCTGTTCATAGTCACGGTTGGCATCCTGACGTTTCGCTGGATTGCCAACCGGATGCCGGTTCTGCGCGACGACCCCCGGTATCCGCCGGTGCACTAGTGCGCTGAGCGAGGAGGTGCCTGCGAATGCAGACTCTTCATGAATACATGATGGCAACCAAAGCGGTGGAATACCTGATCGCCGTCATCTTCCTGGCGGTATTCATACTGTTCTGGAGGTTTGTTGCCCGGGAACGATGAGGCCATGCTGCCCTGAGACGGAGCGTGATCAATGGTCAAGCCACTCGTCACGATGATCCCCTTGTTGTTTAGTGGGGCCGGGGATACAGCCGGCCAGGCCCGGCAGCCGGGCTCGCCTTCGGCGACGGACGAGCCACCCTGCACCTCGTGCCACGTCTGCGAAAACCCGACTGAGAAATACCTCTGCCTGCGTCCATGCCCGGGCAAGTCTTCCGCGGCCATCGACCGGGCCATGTCGCTGAAACGCGGCCCCGACCTGGTCTACCTGGACGAACTGGAGAACCTCTACCTGCCGGTTCCGTTCGACCACAAGGGCCACGCCGAGATGACCAAGATGACCGACGGCTGCGCGGTTTGCCACCATTACACCCCCGAAGGCCTGGCCCATCCCGAGTGCAAGTACTGTCACGAGGTCTCTCCCGCGCAGGACGACATGCGGAAGCCGCACTTGAAGGCGGCTTATCACCGGCAGTGCATGGGCTGCCACCGCGAGTGGAGCCACGAGACCGCGTGCGGCGTGTGTCACCCGCCAAAAGCCCGCGGCGGCGATCGGAGCGCCGGAAACCGGCGGCCCACGAAAGCCGACATCGTCGGCTCGATGCACCCGCCGATCCCCGAGCCGGATACAGAGATCTACGAGCCCAGTTCCAAGCCGGTGCCGGGCGCGAAGATCATCTTCCGGCACAAGGAGCACATTCACCGGTTCGGCCTCAAGTGCGTGGATTGCCATCGCGAAGACAACTGTCTGCGCTGCCACGAGAAGGTGGAAGAAGGTCAGCAGAGGGCCAAGAGCCACGTGGAGCACCACCGGCCCTGCTCGAAGTGCCACGACGCCGACAACAAGGACGCCTGCGACCGATGTCACTGGAAAGAGGGCGAGCCCAAGCCCAAGCCGTTCGACCACGCTGACACCGGCTGGCCCTTGAGCCGCCACCACGCCGAGATCAGTTGCCGGGCCTGTCACTCGCAGGTGCCCTTTGTAAAGCAGAGCACCGAATGCGACACCTGCCACAGCGCTTGGCAGCCGGGCACGTTTGACCATGCAGTTGCC
>JANQGB010000499.1 GCA_028277545.1 Phycisphaerae bacterium
CGTTGTCCAGGCAAGATTATCGGCCGCCAACGCCACCCGGATGGGGTGGACACGCCCGGGTAGTTGACTAAAATATACCTGTTGAAGTTGCTGTCAACATGGCGATTTTAGTCAACATGGTAGCAGAGAGCGACATCCTGGATCGCGTCCCCGGCTTGCTGCAGGAACTTGCCGGCCTGCCCGTGGAGCGCGCGGACCGGGTCGAGTGGGCCGACCTGATCCTGAACGTTGGACCGCACGTGTTTGCTGTCGAAGCCAAGTCCGATTCCCGCGCCGGTCCGGTGAGTCAGGCGGCTCAGAGCGCCCTGGCTGCAGCCAAACGAGTCGGTGCTCGCGCCGTTCCCCTGGTGGCGGTGCCGTTCATGGGCGAGGTGGGCCGCGGCATTTGTAACCGGGCGGGAGTCAGTTTTGTTGACCTCTCAGGCAACGCGGACATCAAGGCCCGCGGTCTTCGCGTTAGTGTCATCGGCCGCCCCAACCGATTCCTCCAACGCGGTCGGCCACCATCCGTCTTCGCACCGAAGAGCTCCCGTATCTCGCGCTTGTTCTTGTTGGACCCGAAGCGATGGTGGCGACAGTCTGAGCTCTCCGTAAAGGCGAACTTGGATCCTGGGTATGTCAGCAAAATCTGTCGGCGTATGGACGACGACCACCTGATTGAACGCGATGCTGACGTGGCCGTACGACCTCGAGATCCGAACTTACTGCTCGAAGCGTGGCGCGAGGAGTACGACTTCGGCCGCCACAGCATTCGCGAAGGGCACGTTACCGCACGAACCGGAGAGGAACTCGTCCGCCGGCTCGTCGATGCCTGCCGGGAGACCGACTGCTCCTATACTCTTACTGGCTTGGCGTCAGCATGGCTGCTTGCCCCCTTTGCCGGATACAGGTTGGTGACGGTTTACATCAACAAACCGCCGAGTAATGAACTCCTGTCGAATCTCAAATGGTACGAGGAGAAGCGCGGGGCGAACCTATGGCTCGTACGGCCGAACGACGAGGGCGTGCTTTACGGCGGTGAGTCAGTCAACGGCATCTCGTGCGTCAGCCCGGTCCAGGCTTACCTCGATCTCAAGGGCATGCCCGAACGATCCGACGAAGCGGCTGAGCAGTTGCGAAAGGAAAGTCTGCACTGGCAGTGAACGACGAGCCGCGCGTCGCCGCTGATTACGCTCCGGGCTGCAGTAGGGTTGTGCGCCAAACCTGCGTAGAAGTCGCCACCCGGTTGGGAGACTTCCGCGAGGAAATGTGCGTTGTCGGCGGCCTGGTGCCCTCGCTCATCGTTGACCAACACAAACTCGACGAGGGCGTCCAGGAGCACATTGGGACCATTGACCTTGATCTCGGCCTGTCGATCGTGGTGCTGGACGAACGCCTGTACGAGGAGATCGCCCAGCGTCTCAGCGAAGCAGGTTTCTCGCCGGACACGAACCCTGCGGGGAACCTGACAGCGCAGCGCTGGCGTTCGAGGGAGGGCGTGACCGTTGATTTCCTGATTCCCCCGTCGTCCGCGACCGACCGCGGTGGCCGCCTGCGCAGTCTGGATGAGGGCTTTGCGGCCATCATCACCCCTGCGCTGGATCTGGCCTTTCAGGACTTCGAAAACGTACGCATCCGGGAGACACTGCCGGGCGGCGGTGGCGAGGCGGAACGTGAGATCAAGGTGTGCGGGCCGGGTGCGTTCATCGTCCTAAAGGCGCTCGCGTTCGACAAACGCGGCAAATCCAAGGATGCGTACGACCTGTTCTACGTGCTACGGAACTACGGCAGCGGTGTTGCGCCCATCGCGAACAAGATCCGCGGTTTCGGCGATCGCAGCGAAGTGGCGGACAGCGTGGCCATACTCAAACGTGATTTCACGCGCGCGGAACTCGTTGGCCCTGTCCGCGTAGCCGAGTTTTTGGGAGGGGCGGACGACGCGCTGCAGGCCGACGTGGCGGGCTTTGTTCGTGAGCTCTTGGACCAACTCGGCGCGTGATGGCCGCTCGCCCCCGGAGACAGGCTAGCGCCGTCGTTCCACGGCCCAACGGTGACAGGTGGGCTGCATGGCGACGGGGCGTCGGCCGACCCAGTCCTCCGGTGTTGTCACCGAAGCTCACGATGAAGATCGGAAGAACGTCGACCGCGCCTTGCGACGCGGCGACCGGGCGATATCGCGTGACGAGTCACTCGCACAACCGATCAGCCGGCATCGACAAGTCCGGCACCGAGGACGCATGCCGACACACAGTGGCACAACACGGCAAAGAATGGAGGCGGGGGGAATCGACTCTCTGGGATACCCTCGATAAACGGCTGTTACACCGCAAAACGCCCGTATCGCCGTTCGATGCGGGTCATAGACGGACACCAACGTACTCAAGAGGACACCGGCGGACAAGGAATCCGGGCGGAGTTCCCGCAAAAGTTCCCGTAATTCTGCGCGCAGAGCTTCCCTTATGGAGTTGGGGTGCGGGTGACTCGTCACCAGGGATGCTCGGGCTCCCAGACAGGATGGGAAGAGCCCCAATCGACCACGACTTACTTGGTGATCGAATCGACGTACGCCCGGGCAGCGTGCTTGAACGCCGCGAGATCATCCCTAGCCCGGGCGAGAGTCTGTAGCCCTTGGAGCATGGCGAAAAAACCTGCCGCAGCGTGTGTCGGCTTGCCGTCGAATTCCAGTGATCCCTCGCGGCGGCCTTGCTCGAACACCTTGGCGAACAGCTCCACCGTTCGATCCGCTTTCTCGCCCAGTTTCTGCTGCGCGGCTTTAGACAGAGAGCCGCGGCTGCCGGCGAGGGCGGCCATCAAGCAGGGCCGTTGATCCCGGAGGCCGTTCTCGAAGATCTTGGCGATTCGCCGCAGCTTCTCCGGTGCCGGAATCTCGCGCCCGACCACGTCCTGGTACTGCGGGGCGTGTTTCGTCGAGCATCGTTCGATCAACGCTAGCGCAAGCTCTTCCTTGTTCTTTATGTGGTGGAAGATGCTCGGCTTGCGAAGCCCGACCGCGTCGGCCAGTTCCTGGAAGGTGACCGAGCCCAAACCCCGATCCTGGGTCATCTGTTCGGCGACATCGAGGAGTTTCTCACGCATGCCCAAATTCTACCAACCGGATGGTTGACAGTCAAGGGGCGCCGTGCTAAACTACCAATCGGTTGGTAGGAGTAAGGGCCTCTATCGCATGAGTGAAGAACCTGGAACGGAGAACCATAGTATGCCCAGCACGCTTGAAGCCCCGCCCCGCGGAAGCCTGAAATCCGTGAACCCGTACAACGGGGACGTCCTAAAGACCTACGAGGAGATGACGCCGAAAGCCGTCGAAGCCGCGATCGCCGCCGCGCAAGAGGCATTCCTCTCATGGCGTGAAACGAGTTTCGCCCACCGCGCCGGCATTCTCCGGAAGGTGGCGAAGCTGATGTGCGAGCGTCGCGAGGAACTCGCGACCATCATGACCAAGGAGATGGGCAAGAAGATCGGCGACGCCCGGCCGGAAATCGACCTGTGCGCCACCATCTTCGACTACTACGCCGACGAGGGCGAGAAGATCCTAGCGCCCAAGGAATACAATACCAAGGAGGGCAAGGGGACCCTGATCAACCAGCCGACGGGCATCGTCTATGGCATCCAGCCGTGGAATTTCCCGTTCTATCAACCCTCGCGCGTGGCGGCGCCCCAGCTCATGGCCGGCAACGTCGTGTTGACCAAGCACGCGTCGAACGTGCCCCAGAGCGCCGAGGCGTTCGACAACATCTTGAAGGAGGCGGGCGTACCCGAAGGCGTGCACACCAACCTCCAGCTCTCTGCCCGAAACGCCGGCACGATCATCGATGACGACCGGGTTCAGGGCGTCGCTTTCACCGGCAGCAACAAAGGCGGCGCCGCGGTTGGCGAGCAGGCCGGTCGCAATGTCAAGAAGACCGTCATGGAACTCGGCGGCGTGGACCCGTTCATCGTGCTCGAGGACGCCGACATGGACGTGACCCTCGAACGATTCAAGTTTGGCAAGCTGCACGCAACTGGGCAGATCTGCATCGCCGCCAAGCGCATCATCCTGGTCGAGTCGATCGCCCAGGAGTTCCTGGATCGCGCCATCAAGATGTTCGCCGACCTCGAGCCCGGCGACCCGCTCGACGAGAACTCAGGCTACGGCCCGGTGTGCACCGAGAAGGCGGCGATCGACCTCGAGCGTCAGATCGACGAGTCCGTCAAGGCGGGCGCCAAGATCCTCGTCGGCGGCAACCGAGACGGGGCGTTCATAGAACCCACCATCATGACCAACATCCCCAAGGGCTCGCCCGCTGACGTCGAGGAGCTGTTCGGTCCGGTGGCGCTGATCCGCATCGTCAAGGACGAGGAGGAGGCGATCCGCGTCGCCAACGACAGCGACTTCGGGCTGGGTGGCTCGGTCCACACCAACGACCTCGAACGCGGCCGGCGCATCGCGGAGCGCATCGAGTCGGGTACCTGCTTCGTGAACCAGATCTCCTGGACCTACGCCAGCATGCCCATGGGCGGCGTGAAGAAATCCGGCTATGGCCGCGAACTGGCCGACCTGGGCATCATGGAATTCGTGAACCAGAAACTGATCTGCGTGTTCGACAAGGACCACGTCATCTGAGTGATGGACAAGATCATCGTGTGACGCCGCCCGGTGCGGCGTCACACCCTCGAATCGAAAGGAACTCCGTCCAATGATCGTTAACGCCTACGCCGCAACCGAGAAGAACGGCGAACTCAAGCCGTTCGAGTACGAGTTGGGCTCCATCGGCCCGCAGGACGTGGACATTTCTGTCGAGCACTGCGGGATCTGCCATTCAGATCTCAGCATGATCCAGAACGAGTGGGAGATGACCGCCTATCCCTTTGTGCCCGGCCACGAGGTGACCGGAACCGTGGCCGCCGTTGGCGAGCATGTGACGCACGTCGCCGTTGGTGATCGCGTAGGGCTGGGCTGGCACGCCGGCTACTGCATGAGCTGCCAGGAGTGCCTGGACGGCCACCACAACATGTGTCCCAGTGCGGCGGGCACGATCATCGGCCGTCATGGCGGCTTTGCGAATACCGTGCGCGCCCAAGGCGCCAGCGTCATCAAGCTGCCTGATGATGTCGACAGCAGCAAGGCCGGTCCGCTCTTTTGCGGCGGCATCACCGTGTTCAATCCGTTTGTCCAGTTCGAGATTCAACCGATCGCGCGCGTGGGCGTGATGGGCATTGGTGGGCTGGGACACATGGCCCTGCAGTTTGCCAACGCGTGGGGCTGCCGCGTAACCGCATTTACCTCCAGCGGCTCCAAGCAGGAGGAAGCGTTGAAGCTGGGCGCCCACGACACCTTCAATTCACGCGATCCCGATGCGATCGCCGACGCCGCCGGTCGGTTCGACCTGCTGCTGTGCACGGTGAACGTCAAACTCGATTGGAACGCCTACATGGCGACGCTGAAGCCGCGCGGCCGCATGCACTTCCTCGGCGTCCAGACCGAGCCGCTCAATCTGAACATGATCCCGATGCTGTTTGGGCAGTTGTCGGTTTCGTCGTCACCTGTCGGCAGCCCGGGCACGATCGCCCGGATGCTGGAGTTTTGCGACACACATAAGATCAACGCGGTGACCGAGCATTTCCCCATGAGCAAGGTCAACGAAGCCCTGGCTCACCTGCACGAGGGCAAGGCTCGTTACCGAATCGTGCTGGATCGGGACTAAGGCTGCTCACCGTACAGATCATGAACCTGAGAAAAGGAGAGCCCTCGCGTGTCCACACTGAATGAGCGACTCAAGCGCATCAAAGAGAGTTTCTTGAAGTCAGCGTCGTCGGAGATCATCGCGATCATGGATCGCTCGATCGAAGCACTGCGCACATCAGGAATCTTGGACCGTATTCCAAGGGTCGGCGATCGCCTGCCCGCTTTCGAATTGGCAGACACCGGTGGGCGGCGTGTGCGATCCGACGAACTGCTTGAAACGGGACCGTTGGTGCTGACATTCTATCGTGGCGTGTGGTGACCGTACTGCAACGTGGAGCTGCATGCCCTGCAGCAACACTACGCCGCGGTCCGCGGCTGCAATGCGGAGTTGGTTGCCATTTCCCCACAAGTGAGTGCGAAGAACGAGGAGGTCAAGAAGACGCAGCGTCTGGAGTACCCGGTGTTGGCCGATCAGGGCAACGAATATGCGAAGAAGCTGGGAATCGCCTTTGCGCTGCCGGATGAACTGAGAGAAGTGTACGCCGGCTTCGGCATCGTACTGCCTGATTTCAATGGCGATGATAGTTGGGAGCTGCCGTTGCCCGCGCGCATCATCGTTGATTCCAGCGGCGTGATACGCAGCCTGCAGGCGGATCTGGATTACACGCACCGACCGGAGCCGGAAGAAACTCTCGAGGTGCTGAAGATACTCTGAATGTCAGGCTGCACCGCTACCAAGGTCACGACGATGGGTGATACGGTAGTCCTATCTGTCGCTCGCTGCAGGCGGGGGGGCCAATTCTCTGGGTGACCCTCGATAAACGGCTCTAACACCGTAAGTCGCCCGTATCGCCTTTCGATGCGGGGCAAGCACGGGCACCATAGGACTCAAGAGGACACCAGCGGACAGGGGACTCGGGCCGAGTTCGCGCGAAAGTTCCCCTAATCCCGCGCGCATTTTCGTCCACCAGATTTGGCTCTGGCTAATTCATCACCGAAATGCTTGCTGCCCTCTACGGCTGCGCCGGAATGATTGCCCTTCATGCGCACGTAGATGATGCACTTTTCCCCCGCATTGCACGAGACCTGATTCACCGATTCACCCATCGAGCCGTCATGCCTTAAGGTCATTGAAGGCGGGAGGATTCGAATGGCCGAGCCCGAGTCGCCAAACCTCAGAAAGCGCTGTTTCTCAAGGGGTTTGCGCGCATTCACACTGACATCCGATAAGACGAAAAGACACCGAAAAGCACCCGTTTGCCAGGAACCAGCCAGGAAGTGAACGTGGGCTGACGCGCGGGGGGAATCGCCCTCCGTCCCACGAGTCCAGAGTACGCGATCCGCCGCGGTGACGGTGCCCGCGCCGAGGCGTTATCGTACCGATCCGGCAGTAGAGGTTCCTTTCGTCTACCTGCGACCCGCCCATATACCTGCAACTTGTCAACATCGGCTTCGGTCACATCAAGTCAGGCGAGGTTTGGCTGAGCCCGTGGCGGACAGTTTGCGCCAGATTTGCGGTGGAAGCATGCCGACGGTATACTGAGGGTGTTTTATGATTGCCATTCTGTAAGACATCTCAGTTTCTCACTCGGTTGGCCGGGCGGCTGGCAAGCGTGGCTGTCTGCGCCGCGAGATCCTACTACGAACTGACTTCTTGCCCTCAATGAACGGCGCCGACTTCGCGCCGAGCTGGAGTTTCACAAGTGATATTGGAAGATCTGGGTTGGAACCCGGAGCGTGCGGCCGCGTTCACGAGCTGCGCCGATCGCGGGTTCGTGCCTGCACGCGTCGCTCGGCAGGACCGGGGAGGCTTTACGGTTTGGAGTATCGACGGGCTATTCCCCGCGGTGCTCGCCGGGCGGTTGCGGCGTATGTCGGTTGACGAAGTGAATATGGTGGCCGTCGGTGACTGGGTCGCGATCGACCAGCGGGGTGGCACCAGGACGATACAGGACGTCCTTCCGCGCAGCAGCACCTGCATCCGAAAGAGCGCCGGCGCGATCACCTCTGCGCAGATCATTGCGGCCAACGTCGACTGGCTGTTGCTGGTCAACGGACTTGATGGGGACTTCGAGCCGCGGCGTATCGAGCGATACCTGGCATTCGCCTGGAACAGCGGCGCTGCCCCCGTCATCGTCCTGAACAAATCTGATCTGTGCGCAGATGTGGCTCGGCACGTGGTTGCGGTCGAGGACATCGCCATTGGCCGACGCGTCGGTCGCCTCATTCTCGAAGACGCCGCCGCGCGGATCGCCTATCACCGTCGGCACAACACCGAATCCAAAGTCTGCCACACGAGAACCATGCGAAGAAGACTGGAAAACTCAGACATCGATCTCGACCGAATCAGGACGTGCCTGGAGAGTAACTTTGCGCTGTACTGCTAAGCGTATGTCCTGATAAGCCCGGGGATGGCGGGTGATGCCGCCTCATCATCCGCCGAACCGGGCGCAAGGGGAAAAGCAACATGCTACCTGATCCATTCAACAGCGTGGAGGAGTTGGTTCTCTGGAGCGGTTTCGAGCAAGGCCCATCGCAAGGGCAAGCGTCCGTCCTGGAGGGAACCTCTGCGCTGAGTCAATTCGAGACTGCCCTTGGCGAAGCGCGCCGAGAAATCTACTGCAGGACGTTGCGGAAAGGCAATGACGACTTCGACGAAGACCGGGCAGACGAACTCAAAGAGGCCGAGCGCTACTTGGCAGCAGCGAGACTCTACCCGAACTTCGGAGCGAGGATGCAACTGGAGTTCCCAGAGTCCAACCTTGCTTCGGTTGGGGACGTGATGACCGGAGCAGATACGCCAGACCCGTACACCAAGGGTCGGCAGCTTGTCGAGTTTATGTATACGAGTCTGCGCCGTGTCGGGCTGATGCTCCTGGAAGCACCATCCCACCGATGGGCTGTCCTGGTTGCCACGTGCGCGCCAACTGCCACGACAGCAGACCGATACCCCTGCCTTGTCGCCTTCGCTTGTGGGGGATGCTGCGATGATTGTTGACGTGCTTGACCCACCAGTCACCACGATATGGGTGGCCTTCGATGCCTTCGAGCACGACCACGTTGAAGAGACGATTATCAGCGGTAAGGAATGGTTGAAGCAGCGCAGCGGGTGGGAGTTGTGGCGCTTTCAAGCCCTGCACGTCAATTGGGCAGAGGGGCGGATTGAACTCGACTTTCTGAGGGAATCATGATCGTCTTCATTCCTGCAACCGACTACCACCGAAATGCCCACGAAGCGGAGACCATGACCGACTTCGACCTTGGGGCAATCCGCATCGGCACAAGGGCGGCGTTCTCGTTTCGGATCGGCAATACCGGCAGCGCTGCGGTAGCGTGGTCGCTCTCTGTCGTGGACAACTCTGATCCTGAATACCCGGCGAAGTGGGAATTGCCTGAAGGCGGGATGCTCGCCCCCGGTCAGACTACCGATACCTTGACGGTCAGGATGAACCTGCCCATTGACGCCATAGAAATGGGTCACATTGTTGACCTCCTCGCATCGGACGGGACGGGCAACTACCCGCTCGAATTGACCTACGAAGCGATGGGCACTAACTCGTGGAGGAGATCCAACTACCCACGAAGGGCAGGCAACGCCACGGACTCCGCAACCACCGTCATCGACAGCATCGGCGATATTCTGCGGGTCTTGTGCTTCCATCCCATCGCCTGGAACCCTGATGCAGTGGCGGGGTATGGGCAGAAGATGAAGTTTGAAGTGCTCGGAGTGCAGCGGGACAACCTGGCCGGATACCGTCCCGTCAGGATCGTCAACGGGTCTGACCCCTGCGACCGATTGAACCCAATAGACGAAACCTTCGGCTACACTCAAGCGCTCGCCATCATCCAGGGTCAGTTTTCGAGGGAGCAAAGGGAAACCTGTTACTCCAATCTGACGGCAACCGATACCGTGATGGAGTATCAGGTAGGGGCATCGCTCGCCTTCATCGGCCAAGATGAACTGATCCGCCATTGGGCGCTATTTGAGGAGGCAACCGAGACGGAGCCTGCCCAATTCAAGCGGTCGGTCTTTGTGCTTCAACGACTTGGGGAATGGTGGAGCATCGAGAACATCCGAGTCATCGACAAGAGTGACGAATTGAGCCACTTCGAGGCCGATCTTGTGGCGCTCCATCCCCGCAGCATGGGCAAGCCCACCTACTGGAACCCTTTCGCCATCACCTACGAACTGGAGAGCGATGTGCCCTATGCGGCGTTCACCTGCAAGCTGGAGTTCCCGAAGGATGAGTTTGAAGGAATACCGAGCGGAAGCGCCGTATACTTAGGCTCCTGATCGAAGATCAGGAAATCGAGAGCGCATCGATTGTCGGATGCAAGCGCTCTGCAATCTCGGCGGTAAGCATGTGGGGAAGGCAGCATCTTGCGGGTTGCTGCCTTTCTCTTTACCGCCAGCGAGTAGAATAGTACTTATTGCATGCCCTTCGATCCCTGGAAAAAAGTTTTGGCGTGGAAAGGGGCGCGCCGCATCCCGTCGCCCCCTCTTCGTTTTTTTGCAAAGTGCCAGACCGTGACATCGGCGAGTTCCGGTCTTTTCACCTTTGCTTGTCACGGCAGGCCTTTCGTTGGCGCGATTACACCGATTTACGTTGGCGAGCCTTAAGAAATCACTGCACAGATAGTGGTTTCGAGACGCCAACTTAAGGGATGTTCGTCGATATTGCGGGATGTTCTCGCCTTATCCGTAGCAAGCAAACCTATCGATTCTGTTGGCGTTCGCTATACGCATCCTGCCTCCGCATTGCCGCTGCACGATGCTCCCCTTATGGCACACCGGGCGTAGGCGAGGCAAGGGGATTGGTGGTGGGCGCGAGCGCCACAGCCAACTTCTCTTAGACTGCATGGTCGCAGTCGAGCGAGCCTACGTTTTCTCCTGTTCATGGCGTTCGACGGGCGATGTGGCCAAATGGTCTTGTCTTCTTGCGACGCCCTGCCCAAACAAAAAAGATACAACCATGAACGTGAGGTTTTCGAGCGCGCCGGGGACTTCTTTTCCCGTCAGCCATAGGACACATGCGGAGATCACGAGAATGACAGCCACCAAACCGCCATAATGGTGGGATACCGCCTTGAAGAACAGTGATATGGGGTTGGTCTCAGGATTCTGCATCACTTTCTCCTAGCAATTGGTCTAAGTTGGGAGCGTACGCATTCCAATGCGTAAGTGTCGAATATAGATAGCTGGACACGAGTACCATGGCGACAACTACTACTCTGACGTACGGGAGCCAGGCCAAGAGCGCGTACAGGCACGCATGAATGCCAAGAAGGCCGTACTTCACCCGGCGATCCAAGAGACCCGTTCCGGTCTTTCCTGTCATAATGCGCCATAGTGTCGAGAATGTCTTGATGTACGAATATCGCCAGCGGTTAGCCACAGCCCACCGCTCGGCGAGTTCCTCTTTCGTCACCGGCGCGTCAGTCCACGAGCGCCTGAGTACAGCGATGTGCACATGAGGATTCGACAACCAGTCGTCGATACGCTGAAGATGTGTTCCACTGAGGTCTGTGTGACCAACTTGGCCTTCCCCCATATAAGCGCCGCAGTGGCTCCAGTAGCACCTAGTCACTAGGCAGACGCAGTTGCTCAAGACCGCTCGGTCATGGCGATATAGGATGAGATCGCCGAGATTGAGTGCCGATACGAATGCAGCGTTGTCATGTACTGATGCCGCAATCCACGAATAGCGTAAATATCTGAAATCATGGATGGTCTGTGTCACCATGTATGCGTACGGGATGCGATTGAGGCTATTCAGAACAAATGATGCGGAGGGATCAACTGTCGGGATGGCAGCGGGAATATGAAAGCGTCCTGAGCTAATCGTGTCTATGATGTCGTCTGGCCGTGGCCTGGGGTTGGAGTAGGCAAGTCGCAAGAGCTCTGGCAGTTCGCCTCCTGCAAGGCAACGGGCGCGGCGCTGCCCGTAGTCCGCAAGCAGAGTCAGAGCAATGTTCGTGGTAATCCATAATAAAAGGATCAGGTGCGGCAGGTTGCGACAGCCGAGGAAATCGAGGAACAGAACGATGAGCGCAAGGGGCAGGAGGCCACGGGCGTGTGCGCGCAAGATGGCCGAGCAAGCACACCGAGATCGCCTCTGAAATGTTGACTCAGGCAAAATCTGGCGTTGGGGCCTCATTGGGTTGATGATACGTTGGGGCGGGGGCTGGTCAATCCTCCGGCATCCTTGCGAATGACTGATAGATGGCCTGCCGGGAGCAGTCCAGGCGGTGGGCAATGTCGATGACCGTCAGCCCATCGTCCCGCATCCTGCGGATGCGTTGAAGGCGCTTCTCGTTCCGTGGGCGTCCGACGTGCTTGCCGTTTGCCTTTGCCGCTTCCATCCCTGCCTTGATCCGCTCGACGATGGTCTCCCGCTCGAAGGATGCGACCGCAAGCAGGATGCTTGCGATAAGGCGTCCGGTCGAGTTGCCAAAGTCAATGTTCTCGGAGACGGAAACAACCCGTATCCCACGGTCGGCAAGGTCGGCCAGCATGGCGAGACCATCCCGCAGGTTGCGGGCGAGACGATCCAACCGAAAGACCACGACGGTATCGACCCTACCCTTGTCCACCGCCCACAACAGGCGCTTCAGGGCGTCCCGCTCGGTGGTCGTCCCGGTTCGCTTGTCCTCATACCACCGGACTTCGGATGCGGGGATGTGGTTTGCCCTTGCCCATTCACGGATGCGGTGGCGTTGGGCTTGCGTTTCCTGTCTGTCGGTCGAGACCCGAACGTAAGCGCCAATCTTGGGTTTCCTCTTGGTCATGGCGTTACCTTTCGATGCGGGAGCTTACCCGCCTACCGCACACTAAGCGGTATTTTCGAGTCCACGCCAAGGCCCTTTTCTTGTCATTTTCGAACAGGTCTTGGGGGCAGTTTCGGCGTAGGAGAGAGGGACGAGCTATCGTCATATCTCCTGGATTTTGCCCCGCTGATCCTCCTGCTATTTGATCCAGTCAGCGGGGCATTCTTCTGCACCTGGCGGGGTCTGGCGAGTAAGGGGTGGCTCTGGTCGTGGGCGGGGTCGACGCTCGCCAGAAACGATCTGTGCGAGTCTGGCGGGGTCTGGCGAACGACGTCTATTCACGAGACTCCACGGTTCGTAGGTTGCCGCTCTCTACTCCTTGGTCTCGCTCTCCTTCCGCCATCGCTTCACCACGTCACCGAACGTCACGTCCTTCCAGTCCTCCTGCCATTCCTTGTAGATTTTCACGCTCTGCGATTGCGGCTCCGGCTTAGGCAAGTCCAGTTGCACAACGGCGGGCACCTGCACCGCATCACCCACAACTACGCATTCGCCCGGGCCAAGGTTCGGCAGCACATCGGCGACGCCCTTGGATGTTTCGGGAAAGAGCCGCTTGACGTAGTTCTGGTCATTGTTGTTCGTCAACCGCATGGCAACGAAGTTGTTGCACTGTGCGAAAATCGTCTCCGCAACCTCCGAGGGACGTTGACTGACCACCATAACGCTCAGTCCGTATTTGCGCCCCTCTTTGGCTATTCGCTCAATGGACTGTCGAGAGGCACGATACATAACCGCATCGCTTTGCGGCACGTATTGATGTGCCTCTTCACACACTACCATGATAGGCACATCGTTCAGCTTGTCTTCCTCGTGGCAAAGCTTCGAGTAATGAAAGGCGAAATCAAATACCAGGCGCGCCACCAGACTGATCACGATGTTCCGCACCTCAAATGGTATCCCGCTCAAGTCAACGATGCTCACGTTCGCCTTGTCGATGTAGCCGAGATACTGTCGGATGATATTCTCAAAATCCGCAGTCACGTATGGAGCCCCATCCTCTTTCGTTGGATCGAGCAGAAAGCGCAGGCGCATGTCTGATCGCTTTGCTTCGAGTCGGGATACAAAACGGTTGAACTCTCCGTGAAAGGGGCCGTTCGAGGCCTTTGTATCCTTTGCCGTGGATTGCGGCACAAAATCCTGCACCGCTGCGAAGTAATGCTCACCTCGGTCACTCACCAGGGTGCCATCCGCCAGCTTCGGGCAGTTCTCAGCCGCCAATTTCCCGATCACCTCTTTGTTCATGTTCTCGATATAGTTGCACACCTCGGCCAGCGAGAAATACACTGGCGTATCATAGGTCACATCTTCTACCGAGGGATTGTGACGTTCCTTGTTCAGGATGACTGCGTGTTTGAACTGCGACACTTGATTATGTGAATTCGCCTCGTTGCTCTCAATGAACATGCTCTCAAGTTCTTCGGAGTTCATCAGCCAATACGGCAAGGCCAATGTGTCTACGTCCAGGTAGTTCAGAGTGAATTGCTGCTCCTCCGCAAGTCTGAATGCTGCTTCGTATTCAGAGTGAATATCGAAGATCACGATATGGGCGTTGTTCTGTTGCTCAATCCTCTTGTTGGAATTATCAGCAATGCCCACTACGTCGTGGAGTATCTTCGCCACCGCACACGACTTCCCGGCTCCTGTCGAGCCTACGATTGCGACATGCTTTCCGAAGAAACGGTCTCCGTCAATCTTGAACTGAACGTCCCTGTTCAGAACCAGCACTCCCAAGGGAAAGGTGAAAGCCTCACCACCCTCGAAGATCGACGCCAACGTGTCATCGTCCAGCACGTCCACCGGCTCGGTAGGCACGGGAAGCAACATGCCACTCCTGATGAAGTGGCCGTCCTTTGTCAAGGTACCGATAGCGTAGCAGTCCAGCAGGAAAGCCCATACTGGCTTGTCATTCACCGTCTTCGTGATTGCTCGCACGCCACTGATGACCGCAATGACGTGGTCAATGTTGCCCTCGGCTATCTTAAGGTATCTGCCTACCTGTAGTCGTTGTTTGTGTTCCTCAAAGACCTTGACGTCAGAGATTTCGACCACCAGACCGTCAGGGGCGCTTGAAAGGACTTGGCCGATCCTATTCGTAGACATCGCTCAGCCTCAACAGATAACTCAGTTCGACTAGGTTGGATACTTCCAATCGCTCGACGTTAACATCTTTCAGGTCGAGGTTGCCGAGTTGGCGGCGACTGACAACGAAGAAATCATCGCTCTTGGCATCGGTGATAACGGAACCATGACTTTCAAAGTGGAGGAGCCGAATATCGAATTCACGGAGCATGCCCTTGGGTTTGTCCTGCCGCACGAGCGGCTCCCGAAGGAAATGGCTCTGGTCGAATTGCCCTGCGACAATGCCGTCCGTGAATTTCACACCCTTCTGGTGCGTCCGTCGGCAGATGTCCACGAACTGCTGATGGGGGCAATCGAGACAGAAGAGCGGGGTGTGGATATGGAGTGCCTTGAAATGGAAGGCGGAAACGTAGTCGCTGATGAAGATCACGATACGGTCGTCAAAATCGGCAACGTCCGATGCAGAGATCAGGATGTGCCGCAGGCGAGTGTTCTGTTTTAGATGAGGATGCAGTTGTTTGCGACGAGTATCGAGCAGTTTCTTGCGAGTGGCCAGAGCCAATGTCCAACGACTAATTGCGGTTCTGCGAATATCCAGGAGTTGGCGAAGGAAAGAGTCCTTGGTGACCTCGCGGTCAGCAACGTCATGCCGAGATGCGATTAGACTGATTTTGTGAAGGGCATTGGGATAGAGCAGTGTCTCGACATCGGCGTCAGTCGGGGCAGCGGCCTTCAGAAGGTCGTGCGCCTGTGTCGCAAGATCGTCGAATGAAGGGCCAAAGTCCAGCAGCAGCCGCTCTCGAAATGCGTCTAGGTCGATGTTCCCCTGGACACGAGCAACGAGCGGTGCAAGGCGTGCATCCCGTGTGGCGAGGACATTCTCAAGATCGTCACGAAGAAGCTGCTGCTGGCGTTCTGCTTCGTCGGCGAAATGAGCGAAGATACGATAGGTAATATCGTGGCTGTTGTTGCGGGAGTAGTGATCCATCATTTGGAGGATCGGTTTGAAGATATCGCTTAGCGTGAAGGTGGACTTGGTTTCGTGGTACTTACATTGAATGGCGGTTAGTTGGTTGGCGTCAGCGACATCGATGTCCTCAATGATCCCCTCGACGGTTATTGTCGCATCGGCGCTGGCATTAAGGATTTCGATAAGAGTCTTGTTGAACTGATAGAGGAAGCCGAGAATGGTGTAATCCGCTGTGCGGGGCATAGCCGTCTCCCACTGGGTTCGACCGTCGTTCTCGCCTCCTGCCCCTGCTGAGTGCCAAGGATAGCGGTGCCTAGGCCGCTGGACAAGCCGCACAGATCGGCGGTCATCGGCGATTTCTGTTCGCTTGGGACTTGGGCGGAAAGAACATCGCCTCGATGGCGTTGACCGCTTCCCTGACCGTCTCAGGGTATCGCTTCACGTAGGCATCAGACTCCCCAGCAAACCTGTGACCCGCCAAGATTTTTGCCTCTTTGAGCCCCACCGTATTGGGGGCGCAAGCTGCCGAGTAGGCGGCATCACGGATGCGGTTCATCGTGACTTCCTTGCCCAGTCCTGCCCGCTCCCGCAACCGTCTAAATGAGCTTCGCAGACCTTGGGCGGCAAACCCCGTGCCCGTCTCGCAGGGGAACAGCACGCCGTTGGTCTTCTTGCTCTCGATCCACTTTTTGAGCGCCTTGCGGGTTCGGTTCCAAAGGATGCCGACTCTGGCAGTCTTCGTCTTACCCCGCTCGAAAATCACGACCCCCGTCTTCAAGTTCACCGCATCGACGGTCAAGGTTCGGGCATCCACGGGGTAGTAGCAGAGGTTGAGCATCACCAGCAGCATCGGCTCCCAGAAGCTCCCCTTTGCTGCTTTCAGCAGGCGATGGAACTCTTCGACGCTCAACGGGTTCGGGTTCTCTTTGTTGGGGCCGGGCAACTCCAACGCCGTCATTTCGTCCAGCAGGCGCTTGCAGTTTCCTTTGTCCCGCTGCTTTTTGTCATGGCTGTAGCGGATGACTCGCTTGACCCGATCCACTTTGTGCCGCAGGGTCTTGGGTGACCCTTCATCCTCGAAGGGCAGCCAAACGGCGTCCACCCACCGCTCGAAAAGGCTGCCGTCACCCGTGGTCACTTGCTCCAAGGTGGTTGCGGGGGAAACGGTGTTCGTAAAGAGCTTCCAGGCGTTACGGACTTTCTTTGCCTCTTCAGCGCTGATCCCTTTTCGTCTGGCCTGATAGAAGTTCAGGCATTCGGTCAGGGTGACCGAGGGGGCAGGTGGTTTCAAATCCTCGACGTGGGCAAGCAGCGCCAAGGGGTCGCAGTCCATTTCGATGGCCGCCTGCCGTGGGTTGCTCAGGATCAGGTTGCGGTAGTAGTCCCGCCAGTAGCGCCTACTGGCGTTATTCAGGCCCCAGTCAATTGGATCATCCAGGGGCTCAAGGTCTCCCCGCTCTTTGCTCTGCCAAACTCGGAACTTGTGGATGGCGAGCGCTTCATCCTCTGCCGCCCCGAAGGTCGGGGCATCCCTTCCCACAGGCATGAAGACCTGCTTGCCCCGCTTGGATCGCAGGGACAGACCGACGATAGTTTCTCCGTCTGCGGTGACGTAGTGGGCGGGTTTTCTTCCACGCTTGGCCATGACTCATCCCCATTGGAGAGGCAGCAATTTTCTGCCCCATTATCTGCCAAAGTGGGATAGGAGTCAATAAACAAACTGGAGGCGGGGGGAATCGAACCCCCGTCCCGCGACGGTTCGGAGAGAGTTTCTACGTGCGTAGTCTGATCGTTTAAATCTCGCCGCTGCCGGCGCCGATCGACAGGCTCCGGGGTTGGCCAGCCCGACTGAATTCTCGCCCCTTGCCGGCCAGGCGGCGGCAAGGTGCCAGCCTGCTGGCGTCGTCCGCGTCAGATAGCAGGCGTCTCCGGGCGGACGGGCAGCCTATTTAGGCCGCCATGCGCAACTGTGAGTTGCCAAGTAAAGTTAAGTGCCAGTTGTTTAACGAGGCCAACTGACAACCTCGGCACGCGGCTCTCCCGTCTACTCGCCCGGTCGAGCCCAATCGCCCCCGGTTGCTTCACGGGATAGTCCGAACCCATTCTATCCCTTACGGCGCCCCGAACAAGCACCCCACTCGCCACCGGAGCATTGACCGCAGGCCGGAGCGTTGTCCGCAGCCCGGAGCATTGTCCCCAGCGTTTCAGCACGCCGGCCGGCTACTCAGATCGCTGTTCAGGTACAGGCACTCCGGCTGGTCTGATGGGTCGAGACCGGCGGAGCCCGCCCATGGTCCGGAGTCCGGCGACGGCAGTCCTTTTGCGCGGAGCATCTGCCGGGCAGTCCCGCGGTCGAGGCACGTGCCGGCCTGTGCAGCTGCCGGCCCGTCCAGCGGCCCAGAGACACACGGGTCACGGTGAGGCGAACAGATTCCATCAGGGGTTCATGGCCGATGCGGATCTGCGGTACGTGAGGCGGCCGGTTCCTCAAGACGGTAGATCTCGTAACTTCTGCCCAGATAGTTATTTAGCAGCCTCCGCCCGCGGTGTCAGCTTGACCGGCGTCGCTAGCGCGAATATCATCACCTCAGTTCGGGTCAACTTTGTAAGTAAGCGGAAAGTGCGGCCGTTCTGTCAAGACTGTTAGAACGGCTCGCCGGCTGGTAGTCACGTCACCAAGGTCCAAAACAGGCAGGTTCTCTGCCAAGTAGTCCGGGGTCTACCCACGATCTACGGCGAGGCCGGGGAGGAGTGCGGTTGTATGAAAACTGATGTTGCGATTGTAGGCGGAGGGCCAGGCGGAACAGCCCACGCGCTGTTTCTCGCCCAGCGGGGGATCAGTTCCGTGATCATCGAGAAGGACGGCTTCCCTCGCTACCACATCGGAGAATCGCTGACTGGCGAGTGCGGGAACTGCCTGCGGGATCTCGGCCTGGCCGAGGACATGCACCGGGCGCAGCACCCCGTCAAGTGGGGTGTGACTGTCTACGGCCCGGAGGGCAAGAACTCGTTTTGGATACCCGTGATGGGCCGCTGCCCGGAGAAGGGGCTGGTCGAAGCCTCCACCTGGCAGGTGCGCCGTAGCGACTTCGACGCCATGCTGATGAACAAAGCCACCGAGGCGGGCGCCACGCTCGTGCAAGGCACGGCCTCAGCAGCATTGCGGGACAACGGTTCGGTCCGCGGCGTGCAGGTCGAGATGGCAGACGGCGGTACGCAGGACATCGAGGCGCAGGTCGTTGCGGATGCCTCCGGCATGGCCACCTTTCTATGCAACGCCGGCGTGACCAGCGAGAAGGGCCGCGGCACCTACGACAAGCAGGTGGCCATCTTCGCCCAGCTATCCGGCGCCATCCGTGATGAAGGGAAGATGCAGGACAACACGCTGATCTTCTACCGGCTCAAGAATCACTGGGCCTGGTTCATCCCGCTGGATGGTGAGATCGTCAGCGTCGGTGTCGTGGTGCCCTCTTCGTATTTTCTGTCACGCAAAGAGAGCAAGCACGACTTTCTCGTGCGGGAACTTGGCGAGTTGAACCCGGAGCTCAAGCGGCGCCTGCCCGAGTTCAAGCTCACTGACGAGGTCCGAGCGATCTCCAACTACTCGTACGAGATCAAGCGATACACCGGCAAGGGCTGGTTGTGCATCGGTGACGCCCATCGGTTTATCGATCCGGTGTTCTCCTTTGGGCTGTATTTCTCGATGAAGGAAGCCCAGCAGGCGGCCGCACACGTCGACGCCTATCTGGGGGGCGCCAACCGTGATGCCGAGAACCCCTTCGCGGAATTCCAGCGAAACAGCGAGCGGGGCATGAACGTGATTCAGGACGCACTGGACGCCTTCTGGGATCATCCGCTGGCCTTTGCGTTCTTTGCTCACACGCGCTATGTCAACGACTTCATCGACCTGTTTGCCGGTCGGGTCTACGCTGACAGCCCCTCTCGAGGCGTCCAGGCCATCCAGGCCATCAACGAGCAGGGGCGCATGAAGGCCCAGGCCGCGGCGATGTCCTGACAGCCGGCGGCAGGCCGCTGGCGCGGAGACGTGTATCGGACAACGCGGCGCGAGCCGACGACAGTTCGGTGCACCGCCTACACCTGAGGGGAAAGTGGAGGGGCCCGCGTGCTCGGGGATAAACACAGAAGCAATCTACGGCAAGTAAGGCCGTTCCCGCTATGGCTGGGGGCGTCCTACGCTTGCTGGCTCGCTGTGGTAATAGTCGGAGGGCACTGGCAGACAGTGACCTCTCACTGGCCGATCGCCCTGGCCATGGCCGCCGGTTCATATTGTGCCGGCTCCACGCCGATGGGAGGCGGAACGGTCGGCTTCCCCATTCTGGTGCTGCTGTTCGATCAACCCGCCGCCCTGGGGCGCAACTTCAGCCTGGCCATACAGTCCATAGGCATGGTCTCCGCGTCCATTTTCATCCTGTCGATGCGGACTCCACTGGCCTGGAGCATGCTCAAGTGGGGGGCAGCAGGGGCACTGGTCAGCACGCCGCTGTCGGCCTTGTTCATCGCGCCCTATGCGCCAGACCTCTTCACCAAACTGCTTTTCGCGGTCATCTGGGCCAGTTTCGGCACCATGACCTTCGTGAAGATTCGCGAAATCGGCAAGTTCCACGGCATGACCCGCCATGCCGAGCTGCTCGACAAGGAGGTAGGCCTCTTCGTCGGCCTCTTGGGCGGCGTGGTATCCTCTATCACCGGAGTCGGGATCGACATGGTTGTTTACGCCGTGCTGGTTCTGCTGTTGCGGGCCGACTTGAAGATCGCCATTCCCACCTCGGTCATCCTGATGGCGTTTACCTCCGTGGTTGGCCTGGCCGTGAATCTCGCCATGGGCAGCGTCGAACCGGGCGTATTCGGCCACTGGCTGGCGGCCGCCCCCGTAGTCGCCTTGGGAGCGCCATTCGGGGCCCTGGTCGTCAACCTCATCTCGCGCACCCCGACGCTCATCATCGTCTCTGCCCTATGCATAGCTCAGTTCGTCTGGACCTGCGTCCACGAGCGGGTCAGCCCGATCATCCTGGCGCTCGCCCTGGCAGGCGTGCTGCTGTTCAACGCAGTCTTCCACGTTATGTACACCTACGGGCGCAAGCTGCTGAAGCCCAACAGCCTACGCCGCCGGCAGGGGCAGTTCGAGATGGATTCCGAAGACGCGCCGGTCGAAACTCAGCCGTTACTGAGCCCGACGCCCGATTGACTCATTCGGTGCAGGCTCTGCACGCGGTCGCCCTGCGACGGTAGGGTCAGCTTAGCGGACCATTTCAAGTATGATCATTCACGGGAGATGGTAAGCACAGCGTACCCTACGACCTTCGAGCGTGACAATCATCTCCGGACGACCCGCACAGCGAACTGTACGAACGGGGATTGTTAGCAGTTTCCCCGCCGCGCATCACTTTGACGTGTAATATTCACGAATGCAGCCGGCCACATGCTGCAGGTCTTCGTCGCTCAGCATCGGCTGGATGGGCAAGGCCAGGATGCGCCGGGCCGCCTCTTCGCTGGCCGGGAAGTCGCCCGCCTTGTAGCCCAGGTCCTTGAAGCACTCCTGGAGGTGCAGTGGAACGGGATAGTAGATTCCGCAGCCGACGCCGCACTCCCGCAGATGTGCCATCAGGCCGTCACGATCGTCGCACAGTATCGAGTATTGGTGGTACACCGACTCGTTTTCCGGGCGGATCACAGGCGGCTGCACCGGGAGGTCGGCCAGTAGCTCGCCGTAGCGGGCTGCGTTGCGCCGGCGGGCGGCGTTAAACTCCTGGAGCTTGACCAACTTGGCCAGCAGGATAGCGGACTTCATCGTGTCCAGGCGGAAGTTGCCACCGACGAACTCGTGGTGGTAGCGGCTGGTCTCGCCGTGGTTGCGGCACATGCGGCAGCGCTGGGCGAACTCATCGTCGTCGGTGAGCACCATGCCGCCCTCGCCGAACCCGCCCAGATTCTTGGTGGGGTAGAATGACAGTGTAGTGGCAAAACCCAGGCTACAGGCGGGCTGGCCCTTCCGGCTCGCGCCTATGGCCTGGGCGGCATCCGTCAGGACGGACAGCCCGGGTTGGCGGCCCGCTACTTCGCCGATTCGCTCCATGTCGGCACACTGCCCGAACAGGTGGACCGGTATTATCAGCCTGGTCCGCTCTGTCATTGCAGCCGTGAGCTTCGACGGATCGATGTTAAAGGTGTCCGGCTCAATATCGACGAACACCGGCTTGGCGCCCGTACGGTGAATGCAACCGGCCGTGGCGAAGAAGGTGAACGGCGTAGTGATCACCTCGTCGCCCCGCCCGATACCCATCGTCATCATGGCCGCCAGGAGAGCATCGGTTCCACTGCTGACCGCGATCGCGAACTTACGCCCGCAAACGTCGGCCATCGTGCCCTCCAGTTGCTCGACTTCCGGCCCGCCGATGAACCGCTGATGATCCAGCACCCGCTCAATCGCGCTGCGGATATCGCTGCGAAACAGGTCCGATTCAGCCTGAAGGTCCAGCATGCCCACGTTTCTCATCGCCGTCATCCCTGCTACAGTTACCGTGATACGCCGGCTGCGGGCGCCAAGCCGTCGGGCCCGGCCACTCCCCGCAGAGCGGAAGCCGGCATTATATGGCCCCGGCCGCCGCGCTCCAGACTTCGCGCGCTGCCGTTTTGCGCGAGGTCCGCCGTTGACCGCGATGACGCGGCTTTGCGGTCACCGATCAGGCGCAGAAATCAGCAGGCTTAGGCGCTACGCCTGCCGTGAGTAGCCAATTCGTAGCCTATTAGCGTAGCGAGTAGCCATTGGTCGCCTACGGCCTCCACGACCAAACCCACTCAGGGCGTCGGCCGCGAGCGCACAAGAAAAGACCCGCCGCAGCACAGCACCATCTCACGGTGCCAATGCTGCGGCGGGTTCACGAGGAAGCTACCTCAGGTGCTTCTCACTCCGTGGGCGTTCGGGAGTATGCCGCGGCCCGTTCCCCTCCGCCGCCGGCGCCCTTACTCCTGCTGCCCCGATCCTCCCTCCATCATCTTCCTGAGGTAGGCATTTTCCCGACGGGTGGCTTCCAGGTCGAAGAGCAGGTATTTGATCGAAAGCCGCAGGAAGTCGATGCTCTCCTGCAGATTGCTGACCGTCTCCTTGAGCTGTTTGTGTCGAGCCTTGGTCTGGTCAGCGAGCAGTTGGAGCTTCTCGCGCTCCGACGCCGGCAAAGTACCAATCTCAGCTACCAGTTCTGCCAGTTTCCGTTGGAAAGTTTCCTCGTTCATAACCTCTTTCCCTTCCTCCCAAGAATCCGCGTTCCTTAGTCGCGGGCTAAATCGTCGCTTCAGGGTCGCCGCCGGTGCCCGGCTGGCGGCCCGTGATTGCCTTGAATAGGGGCAACGGTTGTGCCGTGGCCCAAGCCGCGGCACGTGGCCGCAGACAAGCCGTTAACTAACTGCCAACAATGAAGTTACCGTTCGTGCGTTTCATAACAGGGCGCCGCGGTGCCCTGCCGATTGTGCGTCGCGGTTGACTTCCCGCAACACGGGCCGTCGCACCCGGCGAAGCGCGGCGACCTAAGCAGTTCCGGCAGCGCACCTTACGAGTGGTGTTGAACGGAGGCAACGTTGCACCGCGCGGCTGGGGTTGAGGTGGTCTCGCATCTCCAGCACCGCTCGTGGAGGGTCCGATCACGACGGTGCTGCCCGAGCAACCGGCATAGCTGGGACATCAGGAAGAACCTAATCCGCAAGGTCCGGTAAGCCGACAAATCAGTGCGGCCGCTTGGTGACAACCGGTTACCGGCGGTCGGGGAGTATCGGTCTGCACATGAGCGACGACAGAGCGATTGTCTTGGATGGGGCGTGGAAGCGGTTCCGCAAAGGACACAGTCACGACTCCCTGCGTGATTTGATCCCGGCCACCCTGCGCCGACTGCTCGGGCGGCAACCGGGCGAAGACAACCGCTGGTTCTGGGCCCTGCGCGAGGTGAGCTTCGAAGTTGCCCGCGGCGAGGCGGTGGGGATTATCGGCCCCAACGGCGCCGGCAAGAGCACCATCCTCAAGATCCTGTCCAAAATTCTGCGTCCGGACCGGGGCCACGTTCAAGTACGAGGACGACTCTCGTCCCTGATCGAGATCGGCGCCGGCTTCCACCTCGACCTGACCGGGCGGGAGAACATCTACCTGAACGGGGCGATACTGGGCATGGCCCAGCGCGAGATGGACCGCAAGTTCGACGCCATCGTGGAGTTCGCCGAACTGGCCGAGTTTATCGACACGCCCATCAAACGATACAGCAGCGGCATGCAGGCCCGGCTTGGCTTTTCGGTGGCCGCCCACATGGACCCGGACGTGCTGCTGGTGGACGAAGTCCTGTCTGTGGGCGACATGTCCTTCCAGAACCGCTGCCTGGAGAAGATGGCCGAGTTCCAGCGCCAGGGCACCACCATCGTGTTCGTCTCGCACAATCTGCAGGCGGTGGCCCGCACCTGTGAGCGGGTGATTGTGCTGGATGGCGGCAGCGTCGCAGTCGATGCACCACCGGCCCAGGCTATCAACGAGTACCTGCGCACAACCTCCCGCCCGCGGAACTCCGGCCTGACAGCCTCCCGCAGGGCGGAGATCGGGCGGGCTGCCCTGGTCCGGCCCGACGGTACCGACTCGGGTCCTGTCGTGCCGGGCGTACCCCTGCACCTGCGGGTCCCGTGCCGCTTCCTCGATCACGTCGACAAGGTGACCTTCGGCTTCGCCCTGACGCGGGCCGTAGACAACATGACCGTGTACAGTGCCAACGTGTCGGAGCTTGGCATTGCACCACTGGATGTACGACCCGGCATGGAGGTCGAGCTGGCCTTCGACTTTGCCACCCACCTGACGCGCGGCGTGTATTGCCTGACTGTTCACGCCAAGACCCTCAGCGATCAGTCCTATCTCG
>JANQGB010000614.1 GCA_028277545.1 Phycisphaerae bacterium
GCGTCATCCTGCACACCGCTGAGCACCACCGAAACCTCGAACGGTGTGACGTTGATCACACTCACGAAGAGATCGCCACGCGTGCCGCCACCGCCCGAACCCTGGGCCCCGCAGCCGCCCAAGACAACCAGCACCGCGCAGTACAAGAGAAGCTTCGCGGGGCGAGCGAACGCTGCAATCAGACGGTGGGCACACTGCTGCATCGTTGACCTCGTGGCGGGCAGCGTATAACGTTCGCCCGGGTTGCACAAGCTTGTGGGTCACGGATACACGGTCGGAAGGGCAGATAGATGCGGCGCGATTACATCTCACGGATCATCGTCGGCCTGGGTGTGGCAGCCATAGTCAGCGCTGGGTGTAATGGATCGTCACGCAGTTCCAGCAGCAGTGATGCGACGACGCCACAGGACAAGGCCCGCGAAGAACAGCTCAGTGCCATGGCGGAAGAAGACGCCGGCGATGCGACGGCTGCACCGGCCAAGTCGCCCAAGTGGGACTCGCCCACCAGCGGGCGGCGCAGCGGTCAGCGCGTCGTCGACCAGCCGAGAAGGCGGTAGCGGCCCGCGGTACTCACCCCATCTGCTTGAAGAACACACCCGCCGCAGCGGTGCGTTGTAGATGACTATACGGACTGCTCGCGGCCGAGGCCGGCGCCTGGCTCGGCCCGGTGCGATGCTCAGAACTGATAGGAGAGGCTCAGGCCGTAAGTCACGCGGTTGTAGGAGAAGAACTCCTGGTCGAAGCTGTCTTTCACGTTGGAGTCATCGTTGGTGATATCAACCTGAAAGCGGGCCGACAGTTGCTCGGTGAACTGTTTGGTCAAGGCGAAGATGATGGTGTGGATGAAGTCTTCCCGCTTCGATCCGTTCCAATCAAATTGGCTGGCGTGTTTGTAGAAATCCACCTCGAACTCGTTGAGCAGGTCAAAGGTAAGGTCCCACGGCAGAGGCACGCCGACACCCAGGGCGAAGATGTGGTTGTCGCTGTCGAACTCATTGCCGTCGGTGTCCACGTTCTCGAACCGGTAGCTCAAATCGGTAGTGAGGGGGCGCTCGAACATCTCAACCAGCTCGAATCGCTGGACCACACCGAAGGCATGGGTGTGTCCATCCCGGTTCAGCCGCGGATCGGCTGACTGGTCGTGGTAGTTGCGGGCGTCAAACTGATAGAAAATCGTGGTGCTGGTCCAATCCGTTTCCTGGATGTCGATCTGCGGTGTTATCCGGTGCCGGGCCAGGAAGCTGTCGTTGCCTACGAAACTGTAGTCCCAGTCGTAGCGCAGGCTCAGGGTCAGGTACTCCGCCCCTTCTGGCGAGTAGGCACCGTACACATTGGCGGCGTAGTTCTGCACGTCGAAGCTGTGGATGTTGGTGTGCCAGGTGTTGAACGTACTGCCACCGACGCCCAGCAGGAAGCGCTCGTTGTCCACCAGGCGGTAGGTGAAGGCGGTGCCCAGACCGAAGCGCCAGTCGTCGTCCTCGTCCTCGCCGGCCTGCCGGCGCACGTGGTGCCCGCGCAGCACCACGTTGCTGTCCCATTCGTAGCCGACCTGAAGGGTAAGCTCCCAGGGGCGACGATCGACCAGTTCGTCGAGAATCTCCTTACTCTGCCGCCCGATGTCCGAGTCTGGAGCCAGGGCGTGGCCCTCCTCGAAAGCGTCTCTGGCCGCCTGACGGTTCTGCTGCTGCAGGTATACCAGACCGCGGTAGAACTTGATGTGCGCTTCCATGTCGCGGTCCGGCTGGGCGGCACGGGCCAGCGCCCCCTCGGCCTTGTCCAGGTTCTCGATGGCCCGCGGGAGGGAGGCGGGATCGTCCTGGGACCGGCGATAGTGCACTACAGCCATGAAGAGATAAGGCAGCGGCTCGTCCGGTCGCTCCTGCAGAAAACTCTGGAAGCCGGACTCGGCGGCGTCGAATCGCCCGAGAATTGTCTCGGCGATGGCAGCGTCCACGTAAGACAACACCATCTGCGGATCGCGCAGGCGCGACTGTTCGAACTCGGCGACGGCTCGTTCGAGCATGGCCTCGCGGGCGGGTGAGTCGGGCAGGCGGGAGGCCGACTGCAACAGGGTCAATCCAAGGAAGTAGTGAGCGGCCGCGAACTCCGGATCGAGAGCCAGTGCGGACTCGAAGTGCCGCTGGGCGGAGGGATACTGCTCGGACATGAAGGCGCTGAGGCCCCGGTTGAGCTTGACCTCCGCCGCGCCCTGCTGTTGCGCTAGAACTGTTTCGGGCGCTGCCACCAGAACCAGCGCACCCGCCAAGATCGCTACCACGAGTCTTGCACGCATTTTATTGTTACCTCACGACCGTGTCTGAGAGGCCCCTCGCCAAGGCGACCGCGCCTGCCTGGAGGACCACAACGGACGAGCCCGCGTGTATTGTGCTCTCTAGCCCGGCGGTTGGCAACAGCTTTTCGTCCTGTTGATCAGGCCCGGCGGCGGCCATACGATGACGCCCTCCACGGGCGATCTGCCGAATCAGCGGCTGGCGTGTCGCGACCGGTGGTGCTTGACACACCGCGTCGCCCAACGCGTCCAGACACGGGCCTGATCTGAGGGATCGATCAGTGCAGGTGCGGGAATCGAGGGCTCACCATGCAAGCACATCGGGCAACGTCGGCGGCGATGCTGACAGTCGGACTGGCTTTGTGCAGCGTAGTCTGCGCCGGCTGCGGTCCATCCAGCAAGCCAGGCACCAAGGTCCTCCGAACAGGTGGCGATACGCACCGCCAGCGGTCCGAAGCCGCCCGCGCCCGGCAGGCGAAACAGTTCGACGCCGCGATCGCCAAGTACGAGGCACTCTTAAGCGAGGTGGGCGACGACAGCAGCGCCCTGGCCGAACTGCGGCACCAGTTGAGCCTGTGCCACTGGGAGCGAGCGGGCCGACTGGGAGGTGAGCCGGCCACCGCGGAGACGCGGGGCAGGGATCAGGCGGGCGCCATCCAGTACGCCCGCGACGCGGGCAGCGACTTGGAGCAGCAGGGTCAACAGGCGCCGGTCGCCCTCTATGCCAAGGTGAGTTGGTCGTTGGGTGGATACCTGCGTGGCCAGGGGCGCGTGGATCAGGCACTCGAACAATACCAGCGTCTTCTGGACCGACTTGACGAGGACGACATCAATCGCGTTCAGACGCTGCACGAGTTGGGCAACGCCTACCTGGAGCGCTCGGGCAGGCGCGGCGACACGCCACCCACCATGGAGACCGATCGCCAGGACCTGGACAGTGCCTTCGCCCGGCAGACCGAGGCTATGGCCATTGTTCAGGCGATGGAGAACGCTCCCCCTCTGCTGAGCGCGTGGATTCACAACTCACTGGGCCTGATCCACCAACGACGGATGGAGGCGGCGCTGGCGGCTGACTCCTTTGCGGAAGCAGAGCGGATCTGTGCCGAACACGGCCAGCCGGAACAGCATTCCGGCGTGCTGCTGAACCTGATCCTGGCCCTGGTAGAGGCGGGGCGCCTTGAAGACGTGCGGGCCCGCTGTGAGGAACTCAAGGCCCTGCCCGGCGCGGCGGGCGAGCCTCGGACCCTGGCAGCGTTGGGCTTTGCCGCGCTGCAACTGGGCGATTACGACGAAGCCCGGCAGCAGTTCGACCTGGCCAGGTATGCCGCCCGAGTTGATCCGAAGTGCCGCGACGACCTGTCGTTTCAAGCCCAGTTGGCCACCAACGCGGCCACATGTGCCCAGGCGATCGGCAAGTATGAAGAGGCGGAGCGTCACCTGACCGACGCCCACGAACGCCTGGAGGCCGGCGGACTTGATCCGCGAACCTCGGCCGTCATTCGGGCCAACCTGGGGCGTATGTACCTGACGCTGGAGCGTCTGGACGAGGCAGAGACACAGTTCGAGGCCGTGTTGGCGGTCTTTCGCGAACTTCAGGGGCCAAAGCATCCCGACACGCTTCTGGTGCTGCTCGATCTGGCCAGCCTCGCTCGGGTGCGGGGTCATGTGGCGGAGGCGCGGCAGCGGTACGAGGACGCGCTGGCCGGATTGGCTGCCGCTCGCGGTGCGGATCATCCACAGACAGCGCAGGCCCAACTGGAACTAGCCGGCCTGCTCCGGGATCAGGGGCAGTGCGGCAAGGCACTGGCCGGGGCGACCGCGGCACTCGAGATTCTCGACGAGCGTCTGGGCGCCAACCACAAACAATCGGTGCAAGCCTGTTTGCAGGCGGCACTGATCGCGGCAGACTGCCGCGAGTTGGCGGAGGGAGCGGCCCAGTTTCAGAGGCTGGCCAGGGAAGCCGGCCAGCGCTTCGCCCACCTGCGCGAGACACTGGGCGCCAACAACGCGGAAGTGTTGCGAGCCACGGTGTACTTCGCCGACGTAACCGCCCGCACCCCGGCGGCCTTCGCCCGGGCGCTGGAGAAGTATCGTGAGGCAGAGGCGGGGTATCGTGAATTGTTCGGCGATGGCGTGCTGTCGCTGGCGGACCTGCGCTTACGGCAGGGGCGGTTACTGGAGCAGATGAAGCGGCCTGACGACGCCTTTCGCGTTTACGAGAGGGCCCACCGGGATATGGACAGCAGCCTCCAGCGCCATCCCACCAGGGCGGCGCTGCTGGCCGCCATGGGGGACCTCTGCCAAGCCAAGGGCCAGGCCGAGCAGGCCAGCCGCTTGTGGCAGGAGGCGTACAACATACTCACTTCCACCTATGGCGCGGATCACCCGCGCGTGAAACAGTTCAGCGGGCAGCGCGGACGCTGACTTCAGGCGGCCGCCACAGGGTGCCGCCTGACAGGTGCGGTCTTTGGAAGACAACTGGCTACCTCCCGAGTGAATCGAATCCCGACCGACACAGGTGATGCCGACCTCGGGCAGGCGAAATGAAAGGAACAATGAGATGAAGCTGGCATCCCGGCGTACAAGCAGGTGGGCTATTACGCTTATTAGTGTCGCTGCCGCGGCAAGCGTGGCGACCTCCGAGCAAGGCGGTGCAGAACAGGCTCGTGAGAGACGCACACCAGGCAAGTGGGAGAGGCATTACTACGTTCGTGTCGCCGAGTTCAAGAAGGAGAACGATGCCGCCCGAAACATCGTAATGGTCGGCTCGTCGCACGTGGAGGGATTCAAGGCGGACGAACTGCTGCCCGGCAGACGCGTCGTCAATCGCGGAATCTCGGCGGACCGGATCGGGATCGACGATCGCGGCGTGCTGCACCGCCTGGACAGTTCGGTCTTTGACTGCAACCCGGGATTCATCATCCTCCAGAACGGTGCAAATGACCTCGGCGAGCTCTGGCGGAACGGCACGCCATCTGTCGACCAGGTCGAGACCTGCTACCGGGAGGTGGTCAAACGCATTCGCACCCGCTGTCCGGATGCACCGCTGCTGATAGTCGGGCTGTTCCCCACACGTGACAAGTACGCCGACCTGGTGCCCTTCATCACCGAGTTCAACAAACGACTGACCAAGGTCGCCGCTGATTTTGACTGCCCCTTAATGGACGTCTACACGCCGTTCGCCGATTCCGAAGGCCTGCTGCGCGAAGAGCTCTCGCGCGACGGGTTGCACTTCAATGAAGCGGGCTATCGCCTGTGGGCTGAGATGATTGAGGCGGCGCTTTCTTCGGCTGACGGCGAAGCGGAGAAACGCTGAAACGCCAAAACGTCAAAATTCAAAACGTCAAAAAGTCAAAACTCAAAACTTCAAAACTTCACAACGGCAGACGGCTGAACGAGAAGCTGTGCGGCTTGGCCTGGGTTAGCCGGGATGAGAAGCCGGACGTCAGAAAGCGGTGACTGACTGTGTTCTTCGGATTCTGGATCGTCGTCGTTTAGGGTGGCCGGACCGCTTGTGCTCCGGCGGATAGGTGCGGGCTCTGTGGAGACACTATGGGACATGCTCTTGTTTCATGGCAGGGAGCCTAGTGGCAGACCTATGGCGTCGGCTAGGCGGGGCCAGGCTTCGGGGCAGAGTTCGTAGTCGATCGGCTGGACGCTGGGATGGTCGTGCCAATGGGCGGCAGCCTCCCATAGCGAGGTGGAGAGGAGCACGCGCGGCCGGTCCAGCGCGCCGGTTCGCGAGTCGGCATCGCCCAGGTACTGCCTGAGCGTGTCATCCAGCTCGTCAGGCGTCACCTGAGCCGTGGTCAGGGCGTCGTCGGGAAGATCGATGAGTTCGACCAGTTCGCCGGCGATCTGGATCATGGTCTCGCGATCCAGGCCCAGGGCGACTACCGGTGCGCCCGAACGCCCCAAGTCCGCTGCGGTCCGCGGTGAGAATCGGATCGGCACCTCAACGGCCACCAGGTCCGGCGGCTCCGCCAGGGCCCCCACCTCGGCGCGGTGGAAGCCGGTGGTTATAAGCGTGCGGACGTGCGGGGGAATCCGAAGCCGCTTGCCTGCGAGCTGTTCAAGTGTCAACGGAAGACAGGGCACCGCCAGGTGACTGGCGATCTCGGCAGCGTGGGACGCTGCCTGGAACCTGGTACACTCGACAAAAGCACACTCCGGGCACTCCTGAGCCCGTGACTCGGCCAGTTGGGCCATGTATCGCAAAGCACCGACCGGTGAGAGGCCGGTCTGGCGGCGAATCTGAGCGCAGATCGAGTCACAGATGCGCTCCAGCTCTACGCGGTGCCGCGTAGCCCGTTCGACGCGAGGTCCGGCGGACACGAAGAAACCCGACCGCGGCGCGCTGCGCACCAGGCCCGCCGCCACCAGGCTGCGATAGGCCTTGAGAACCGTCAGGCGATTGACGCCCCAAATACTCTCGGATTCACGTACAGATGGTAAACGCTGTCCCGGAAGCCACTTACCGGTAGCGATAGAGTGAACGACCGCGCGAATCACGCGATCGGACTTGCCCCCCGCACCACCAAGCGTGGGGGCTGAGACCGATACAGGTTCCGACATTTGACACCTCGCTCTGTTCAGTTTAGTATAACAGTTAGTGCTTGTCAACATAACATAGCGCTGACCACCTGGCATATGGAGAACAGCAATGAGCGCGATCACAGTTCTGGCGTTGGCGGTATGTACGGCTAGTGCGCCGGGCGGCGTGAAGCCTGAGAGGGTGAAGCTGGAAGCCAAGGTCGATTCGCGGGTTGAGTTGATCAGCTTGATTTTCCGGCTGAGTGGTGCGGAGGAGTACAACCAACCACTGGCCGAGTCCCCATACTCGGAAGAGGTGGACGCCCACTTCGGCCCCTACCGCGATCACGCGGTGGTCGCCGCGGCCCAGAGACTGCGGGCCGACCACGGTATCGGCTACGACGCGCCGATGAAGCTGGCGGTCCACCTCGAAGACACGCAGAGCTTCGGGGAGAAGACTCCGTTCGATAAAGAGCCACCGCGGTTGGTGGGTCGCTGGCCGGTGCCGGAAGCGCGGTCCTTCGTGAAGCTGGCGCGCGCCTTCGCGGAGGAGACCGAATTCAACAAGTTCTTCGAGGATCACCGGACGTTGTATCGGGCAACCGCCAAGCGCATGAGCGCTCAACTCGAGAAGCGAGACTACGTGAAGTGGTTCGATGCCTACTTCGGCGCCCGGCCGGGGGCCAAGTTCTATGTTATCGTCGGACTGCTCAACGGCCCCTGCAACTATGCCTCTGGCATCCAATACCCCGACGGTACAGAGGAGATCATACCGATCATCGGGGCCGAGCGTTTCGACAAGCGTGGAGTTCCGGTGTTCGACGAGCGGATCGACTCGACCGTGGTTCACGAATTCTGCCACAGTTATACCAACCCGCTGGTGGACAAGTACGCCCGGCAACTGGAATCGCCCGGGCGGCGGCTGTTCGCCCATTGCGAGCAGGTAATGAGCGCCATGGCCTATGGCAGTTGGCGGCACATGATGTACGAAACGCTGGTGCGCACCTGCGTGGTGCGGCACATACTGGCTACCGACGGCAAGGCTGCGGCGCAAGCGGAGATCGAGGAGCAACACGGGCGTGGCTTCAGGTGGGTCGGCGAGTTCTCGGAAGTACTGGCCCGTTACGAGCAGCAGCGAGAGCGGTACGCGACAGTGGATGCATTCATGCCGGAGGTGGTCACCTTCTTCGAGGGATACGCCCAGACGTACGAAGACCTGCTGGCCAAGGAAAGGGCCAACGCCCCCAAGGTGGTGCGGATAATCCCGCCCAACGGGGCGACCGACGTCGACCCCAAGCTGAGCGAGATCAAGGTGTTCTTCGACCGCCCCATGGAGGACGGGAGTTGGTCCGTGGTGGGCGGCGGACCGGAGCACCCGGAGACTGTCGGCGAAGTGCATTACGACCAGGACCGCCGAGTGTTCACCATGCCTGTTCGGCTGAAGCCGGACTGGTCGTACCGCTTCTGGCTCAACCGCGGACGATACAATCACTTCCGGAGCGCGGACGGTTTCAAGCTGGAGTGCGTGGAGGTCACCTTCTCCACGCGAGGCAAGTAGTCGCCCGTGCGGCGCCGGTCACGCCACGGTCTCACCCGTTACGGGACCTGCTATTCGATCGGGGGCGTGACGACGATGCGCAAGCCGACGTCGTCATAGGCCTTGTGACCGTCGCGGCGTGCGGGCCTGGCATCGGGTTTGGCCCAGTCCGTCCAGGGATCGCGGAAGCTGCCGCCCATGGCGCGCAAGCGTCCACCGGCACTCTCGGATACCCATTCCCCGACGTTGCCCAGCAGGTCGTATAGCAGCCAGCGGTTGGGATAGTACGTGGCGACCGGGGCGTGGTGGTTGAAACCGTCTTCGTGGCCCTGCGGCATGAAGAGATCGTCATACTCGTCTGACTGGCAGTTCATGTTTTCCGGGGCCAGCTTGGGCGTGGCGTCGCTGTCGAAGAGACATGATTGCGGCATGGCGGCGGCTACGCTGCCCCGACCCGCCAGCATGGCGTGCCGCCACTCCGCGGCATACGGCATTCTTATGGTCAGGCGATCTTCGAATCGTTCGCTGAGCTTGGCGCAGAAAGCGAGCGTCTCGTCGGCCGGGATGTAGGCGATGGGGTTCGTCTCCTGCTGCGACAGATCGGCGTCATCTCGGGCTTGGGGCGGCAGTTCGCGCATGAGCGTACGGTACTGTCCTACGGTGATCTCGGTCTGAGAGAGCCAGAACGGCTGGTAACCCGGCGGCTGGGGGATGAACAACATTGTGACTACGGAGTTTGGCGTTTCGGGTCCGGTGCGGAGGGGCAAGGCCACCATCGTCCAGGCCAGGAGCCCGCGCACCGTGTTGATCTGTTCGTCATTGAGGGTGTTCCACGGCGACACCTTCTGCTGCACCGCGGCTTCGACCGCGCCGAGCCCGGTCACACCGGTGGGATAGTCCAGGTCCAGATCGTCCAGACGCCTGCGGGCTTCGGCGGCGTGCGCCACCTGAGCCAGGTGGTCGATCGCTATCGGCGGAGGCCCTGCGCCAGTCAGCCAGCCCGCGGCCTCGGCCAGCAGCGGCCCTAGACGCTCGCTGCGGTCACTGACCAGTTGCGTCTCCGCAGCGGACAGGACGCCGGAGAGTTGCTGTGTCAAGCGCGTCTCTTCTGCCTGGCCAGATGCCTGCTGATAGCGAAAACGGGCCAGCCGCCAGCGGCCGGCTTCGGAGGCCGAATCAGCCTGGTCGAGAAGATCGTCGATTGCGGGCAGCTTGGCGAGCAGGTCCGCAACGTGCTGCGTGGCGAAGGCGTCCTGGGCGTCTTCGAGCAGGATGACCTGTTCGTCGATGCTGGTGGCCTGGGGCGTCAGGATGGCGGCGTAGGTCTGTATGGCCTGCTGCCATTCGCCGAGCTGGTCGATCCGAGACGCTATCGCCTCGTTTGCCGCGGCTTCTTCGGCGGGCAGTTCGTCGGCCAAGGCCTGCATATCGCGGGCCAGGGCGCCGACAGTGTCTTTCTCTATCAAGGAGCGGAGCGTGTCGTGGGTAGGACTCTCCAGCGTTTGCTGGAGTTCGTCGTACCGCTCCTGCAGCGAAGTCAGACGAGCAAGCATGGCCTGCCTGGCCTGCTCCTGCGCACTGTCATCCTGCTCGCCGGTCTGCGCGTTGTCGTTCTCGGGGGGCTGCTGCTGCGAGTCATCCACGTCATCCGCTGGCGGCTGTTTGACACTGGCTATGGGCTCGGTTGTTTCGTTGCTGTTCTCGACTATCGGCGGGCCGGGGTCCTCGCCCGGCGTAGTGTTGGCCGTCTCCGGCTTACCGTCAGATGTGGCGTCAGACGTCTTCTTCACAGGAGGTTGCGGTACTGGCTGGGGGTCGTCGTTGACGACCGGCGGTCTCACCGGTGAAGGGTCGTGCTCAGGCCATATGATCCACCCACCGACCAGGCCGGCCGCTACGACCACTACGGCCGCGATCGCAAGCCCCCGCCGTTTGCGGCTGCCTGCCGGAGGTTGGGTGGGTGGCTTCGAGACACCGGCAGCGCCGGCCGGTTGGGGTCGGGCCGAGCCGATGACGAAGTCGGCCAGGCTCTGCTCCCAGCCCGCAGGCAGGGAGAACTTGAACGACTCGAGGCTCCAGGCGGCCGCCAGGTGCAACGGCTCGCGCCCCTTGGCTTCCAGGGTGAAGACGAGTTGCTCGACCGGAGTCTCGATACGCCGCGGCTCACAGGACAGCTTCATCTTGATGATGGCGTCACCGATCCGCGCCTGCAGGTCACCCTCGAGTTGTTGCTGGCTGGCCTGCTGGGCACCGGCCACAACCTGCATGAGCTTATCTTCGGCTGGTGACAGATCTACGTCACAATCGACATGCCTCACGCGCTCGCATCTCACGGCAAAGGACTGCAGCGTCTGCGGATCAACCGGTGCGCCGGGGCCGATCAATACCCGGGCCTCGAGCTCGAGCGGGCCGGCCGGAAGTGTCGAGCCGGTGTCGGCTGATGACACGGCGTCAAACGCCAGAATGGAGGCGTATGGCGCCAGCCGTTTGGACCGCGAGAACAGGTGTGCGCCCAGTGCGTTGCTCACGGACTGGGCAGCCACGCGCAACGCCCGGCGGACGAAGGCTTGGGCGTCGGCATCCTCCCAGACCAACCCGGCCGGGTCCCAGACCAGCTCCGTTTCCACTGTTCCGGCTGGATCGCCGGCGCCGAGCAGGTCGGCGCTGGCCGGCATTCGCCGGGCAGGCTCAGTGAGCTTGGCGGTGAGACGTGCCTCGGGGAAAAGACCCTCGCGGAAGGACGCCTGCCAGGCGGAGATCGAGGCCTGCTGCCGCCCGGCCAGCAGCTCGGACAACTCTCCGCGCAGCAGCGTCGTCAGCGTCTCGGTGTCGTGTATGCCCTTGGGATCAGCGGCCACCTGAAAGTGAAACGGGCAGGTCACCTCGGCGGCCTCGTCGCTGGAGGCAGCGCTCCGCGGTCGAAGACGCAGAACCGCCCGCCCGTCCATCGACGGCTGATCGGAGACGAACTCCTCCGCATCGATGGCGACGTCGATTGCATCTTCTTCGATGAGTCCCTCGAAGTGCTCGGTCACGACCTTGGCCAACAGCTCGCGAGCCAACACTCGTATGGCTGCGGTGCGGGCCTGGAGTCGCTTCTTTATGTCCTCGCCGAGTCTGGAACGACACTGGCTCTGCAAGTTCTCGGCACGGGCCAGGCTCTCTTCCGGGAGCCGACCCACGGGCGGCTGGGTGGCCAGCACGGTCAGCGCTTCGTCCCAGTGCTCCTCCTTAGCGGCCTCCTCCGCCCGCTCAAGCCAGGCAGCTATCTGGCGGCTCTCCTGTTCCTGTCTACGCCGTTCAAGCTCGCGAGCTTCGACCCGTTTTTCGGCTGCCTGCTGAAAGGGGGCGACTTCCTGCTGCAGGTCGGCCGGCCACTCCTCCAGCACTGGCCGCTGGGCCAGGAGATCAACC
>JANQGB010000635.1 GCA_028277545.1 Phycisphaerae bacterium
TTGACGTCGCTGACCAACGCGATCAACACCAAGGATAGTTACCGGGCGAAGTTGGGTTATCTGATGAACCGCCTGGAGGCGGCCGTGAGCATTCTGGACGTCCAGGCCGAGAACCTGCTGGCCGCCGAGAGCCGTATCTCGGACGTGGACGTGGCGACCGAGACGGCCGCGCTGACGCGGAACCAGGTCCTCGCCCAGGCGGGCATCAGTATGCTCAGCCAGGCCAACTCGATGCCGCAGATGGCGTTGGCGCTGCTGTCGTAAACGGTAAGCGATTGCCGTTTTTCCGGAAGGATAGCCACAACGGCCACAGGGGCCTCCGTATGGCGGAGGCGCCCTGTGCCCGCTTTCTTGTATTGCATAAACCCCTCAAGTTATCGCCGCAGGCCGCGACAATGAGGGTTGAGAGAGGACGGGGACGCCCGGCGGAGTGTCGGGCGGGCAAACGGAGCGTTCGATGGGACTCGCATTGCCAGGTATTTTCTCCGGGATGGATACCGACGCCTTGGTGTCGGGCCTGATGGAGGTCAACCGCAAGCCTCTGTATCAGCTCAGCGACCGCCGGGTCGAGTGGGAATCCAGCCGAAGCGCCGTCATCGACATCGAGTCCCGCCTGGTCACCCTCAAGAACCTGCTCGACGAGCTGCGAGACGACGACCGGCTTCGGTACGTCCACGGCAGCAGCTCCGATTCGTCGGTTCTGGTCGTGGACACCTCGATGGGCGCCGCCGAGGGGACGCACCAGGTGGTGATCGACCGCCTGGCGACGGCCCAGGGGCTGGTGCATACCGCCGGGCTGGCGGAGACGACCTCCGAGCCGGGAGCGCTGAAGTCCACCGCGCTGAACATTCACGGCGTCGCCGATGCCGACGCGACGTGGTTCACCACCACCGCCAACGGCTCGACCTACTCCTTCGACTTCGGCGACGAGGACGACATCACCTCCGTGGATTTCGCCGCCTCCACGGCGTATTCGATAAACCAGGGGGCAGCGCTGATCAACGCCCGCAGCCAGGCGGTGGCCGGCTATGACGCCGCCGCCGTCGAATACGACAGTCAGCAGGGGCTGTACTTCCTGCGAATCACCGCCGGGGATGGGGCGACGGAAGAGAATCTCAGCCAGACCCTCACCTCCGGCGACGCCGTCGACGAACTGAACGAGGACGCCGACTGGCTGAAGACCGCCTCGGGGTCGGGGCGGTTCACCTACACCTACAACGGCACGAGCCGGACGGTCTACCTGGCCGCGGGCGGGACGCTGGAGGAACTGGCCGAACTGATCAACAGCGACGGCGGCAACCCGGGCGTCTCGGCCAGCCTGTTGGAGTACAACGGCAACCACCATCTGGTGCTGGGGGGCAAGGACACCGGCGAAGACTTCACGATCGCCATCGACAACTTCAACACCACCTTACACGGTTTCGAATCGGGCGATTACACCGAAAGCCAAGCCGCCCAGGACGCCCGGTTGCGGGTCGACGGCTTCCCCGCCGACCCGAACTGGATCGAGCGGAACGACAACCTCATCGAGGACGTGCTGCCGGGCGTGGAGCTGGACCTCCGCGCGCCGGGCACGGTCACGGTCACCGTCAACCGCACCACCGACGACCTGAAGAACAAGCTCACCAACTTCATCGACATCTACAACGGGCTGGTGGAGTACATCGGCGAGTACACCGGCTACAACGAGGAGACGGAAACCAGCGGCGTGCTCCAGGGCGATTCGACGATGAACGGC
>JANQGB010000653.1 GCA_028277545.1 Phycisphaerae bacterium
CCCGCCCGCCCGGCTGCCCCTCCCTCTGCTAACGTAGACCGCCGTCAGCGATGCCCTCCGATCGCCGGCGGCGGTCCTGCGTTGGTTCTACCGCAAATCGGCAAACAGACCACCCACCCGTTTACCACCGGTCGCGCCGGGAGTAGACTTCGGCAACGGCGGCAGCCGAGTCGGTTCGACTGCCGCCCGCATTGGACGACGCAAGGACGCACGAAAGAAGCACCATGTCCAAGGAATGGATGATCAGTCCTCCGTGGGACCGTTGCCGGGAGGCGGCCACCCGCTGGAACCTGCCACCGCTCGTGGCCCAGTTGCTGTATAACCGGGGCATCGACCTGGGCGACAACCCGCAGGAGTTCCTCGCCCCGCGTATGTCCGACCTGCATGCCCCCGACCTTCTGCCCGGTGCGAGGCAAGCGGCCGCGCTGCTGGCGGCCGCTGTTCGATCCGGCAAGAGGATTGTCATCTACGGAGACTACGACGTAGACGGCATGACCGCCGTGGCCATCCTCTGGAGAATTCTGCGGGAGGCCAAGGCAGACGTCGGCTTCTACGTGCCTCACCGTCTCGAGGAGGGGTACGGTCTGAATCTCGAGGCGGTTGGCAAACTGGCTGACGAGGGCGCCCAAGTGCTCGTGTCGGTGGACTGTGGAATCACCGCTGTCGAGGTAGCCAGACACGCAGCCGAGACCAACCTCGAACTCATAATCACGGACCACCACGCACCGCAGGACAGGATTCCCGAGGCCGCCGCGTGCATAGTGCACCCCACTGTCGGCGGCGAATACCCGAATCCCCACCTCTGCGGGGCAGGCGTGGCTTTCAAGCTTGCGTGGGCACTGGCCCAGGAACTCAGCGGCAGCGAGAAGGTCGGCGCTGCATACAAGGAACTGCTCGTCGAAGCCTTGCCGCTGGCAGCCCTGGGCACCATCGCCGACGTGGTATCGCTGACCGGCGAAAACCGGATTATCGCCCGACACGGATTGCTGCGGCTCAAGAACACTCAGCACCTGGGCCTGCGGGCCCTGATAGATTCGGCCGGGCTGACCGGGCAGCGTATCGGCGGCTACGAGGTGGGCTTTCGACTGGCGCCTCGGCTGAACGCCACGGGCAGAATGGGACACGCCTTGCTGGCGGTCGAAATGCTGACGCGAGCCGATGCCGATCGAGCCCAGGAAATCGCGCTATACCTGGAGGAACACAACCGTGCCCGCCAGGCCAAGGAACGGCAGATCGTCAAGCAGGCCTGCGAAATGGTCGAAGCCCGGGGCATGCACACCGACGCATGCCGGGGCATCGTGCTGGCCTGCGAAGGGTGGCACGCGGGCGTGATCGGCATCGTGGCTTCCCGACTGGTGGACCGGTATCACCGGCCCACGGTTATGATCTCGACGGAGAACGGTCAGGGGCAGGGTTCGGCCCGTAGCGTTCGACATTTCCAGATGCACGACGCGCTGGCAGCCTGCAGCGAACACCTGGTGACTTTCGGTGGTCACGCCATGGCGGCCGGCCTGAAGATTCGCTCGCAGGATGTCGAGGCGTTCACCGAGGCCTTCATCGAACAAGCCAACAACACGTTGACTGCGGCGGACCTTCGACCCAAACTGAGGATCGACGCCGAGGTGGCGCTGGCGGAGTTGGAGGTGCCCACCGTGGGAGCCCTCGACCAACTGGGCCCCTTCGGCATGGATAACCCCAGGCCGCGTCTTTGCACCGACTGGATAGATCTGGCCCGCGAGCCCCGCTGTGTGGGCAAAGGCGGCGACCACTTGCAGGCGACGTTCACCCAGAACGGAACCACAATTCGGAGCATCGCTTTTCGGCAAGCTGAGGCTGCTGAGGATCTCAAGCAGCACCGGCGGTGCAAGGTGGCGTTTGAGCCGATCATCAACGAGTATCAGGGCCGGACCAGCGCCGAGATGCAAATCGTCGATTTCCGATTCCCCGAGTAGAACACCTGGCAGCCGGCCATGCCGGCGCTCCGCCCAGCGGCACTGCCGTCGAGGCCGATCGTCGAAGATCCGCCGCCGGACTGACCGATACCACTACCAGGTGGAGACAGCCGATGCGATCCAGCCAACAGGCCAGCCCAACGGCACACGGACTAAGTCGACCGTGCCGCGTCGGTGTTACGGGT
>JANQGB010000683.1 GCA_028277545.1 Phycisphaerae bacterium
CCGCCGTCAGGGTGCGGTGGAAGCGCTCGTTCTTGCCCCGGCTCTGGGGATGGTACGGCCTGGCATGGATGAGACCGATGCCCAGCTTCAGCAGCCACACCTCGAAGCGCGTCCAGCGCTCCCCGGACGGATCTCCCCAGGGCGTGCCGTTGTCGACGAAGAACGCCTCGGGCAACCCGTAGCGGCGGAAGATGCGCTCCAGACGGGCCTTGACGGTGGCCCCCCGCTCGTCGGAGCACGCTTCCAGCCCCACCGCGTAGCGGGAGTGATCGTCCACGACCGTCAGCGGATGGCACCGCCGGCCGTCCGAAAGCCTGATCCAGCCCTTGAAGTCCATCTGCCACAGGTCGTTCGGTGCCGGCCTCTCGAAGCGCCGGTCGGCAGGAGCGCCGCCCACGGCAGGATGGATGCGACCGTTCCGCTTGAGAATCCCGTGCACCACCGAGGGCGCCGGCGGCGCCATCCCCTTCCGCGCGAGACAGCGCACGATACCCGGGTCAAGCCCGGGCACAGGCCTTGCGCGCGCCCCAGGCCGGATGGGCATCGCGCACCGCAAGCACGCGCGCCTCAATGTGCGCTTCCGTCCGGCCCGGGCTTGTATGCGGCCGACGTGAACGGTCCTCCAGGTCGCACGCGCCCCGCGCCAGCCACTTGTAGCCCGTCGAAGGGTGGATCCCGAACCGCCGGCACAGCTCGCGGCGGTTCGCTCCTTCCACCTTCGCCAGACGGACGAACTCCCGACGTTCTTCCACAACCGATACCTCGCGCCACGGCATGGACGGCCTCCTTCGCTGCCAGTCCATGCATCTTCACGTGTCGGTCATCTCCCCGAACAGGTGTCGGTCATCTCCCCGGGCCGTACACGTGTCCCGGTGATGACGGTCTTCGCTATCTCGGTGGCTGCCAACAATCACCCAACGTCATGCCCGGCCTTGTGCCGGGTATCCACGACTTGCTTACCGGTCCACGGCGCGGCGCTGCCGGATAAACACGTGGGTGGTGCCTTCGGCCAGCTATTCTGGATTCGGTGAGTTCACGAACGAAGTGCAACACACTGCTAAGGTGTTGCCGCTATGGGAACGAGATACCGACAACTGTCTCTTGCAGAGCGATGTGCGATTGCCCGTCTTCGCGCCGAGGGGCGCTCGTACCGGCAAATCGCTGCAGCTATGGATCGCTCGGCATCGACGATCTCGCGGGAAATGAACCGCAACTCCTCGCAGCGAGGCGGCTACAGGCCCGGCTATGCCGATGAACAGGCCTGGGCGCGACGGTGGCGCGGCGCGCGGCTGGCGCGCCAACCGGACCTGCAACGTCACGTCCTGAGCCACCTTGCTATGGGATGGTCGCCCGAACAGATCGCCGGCCGGCTGGCGCTGGACAAGGCTAGCATGCGCGTCAGCCACGAGACCATCTATCGCTTCGTCTACGACCAGATCCGGCGCACGAACGACTACAGCTGGCGGCTCTATCTGCCGCGCGCCAAGAGCCGGCGCGGCTGGGGACGGCGGCCGCACCGTCCCATGGACCACATCAAAGACCGCGTTTCCCTGAAAGAACGCCCTGCCTTTGTCGAGGCGCGCAGGCAATTGGGGCACTGGGAAGCCGACCTGCTCCATCCCAGGAAGTCGGGCGCGGCCGTCCTTGTCGCCCAGGAACGCGCCTCGCGCCTCACGCTGCTGGCCAAACAGCCCGGCAAACAGGCCCAGCCCGTCGCCGACCAGTTCAAGGCCTGGTTCCAGGACATCCCCCCATCCCTGCGCCGTTCGCTGACCCAGGACAACGGTCCGGAGTTCTTCCTGCACCATCAGCTGCGGCAGCTGGGCGTGAAGACGTACTTCTGCGACCCGCACAGCCCCTGGCAAAAAGGCGGCGTGGAGAACATGAACGGCCGGGTGCGCCGCTACATCCCGTCGGGAACCGACCCGGACACCTTCTCAAACGACGATCTGCAGACCCTCGCCGCCCGGTTCAATAACACGCCCAGAAAATGCCTCGGCTTCAAAACCCCAACCGAAGTCTTCTCCAAAGCCCTGTTGCACTTCAAATGTGAATCCACCTCCCAGCTTCCGCTGGGACGAGCGGGTGGGCGGTCGGGATACCAACTGCTCATTCCCGTCTCCGATCGGAGTCGGGAGCGGGCTCCAGCAGGAATCTATCCGTGCTCGAAGAAACGCGTTGCTCGCCGAGTGTTTGTGGCGTTGATGGGTTCGCCGTCCCACGAGCGGTGGAGGGGGCAGTCCGCGCTCAGGCGAAGCGGCCGTGGCAGTGCTTGTACTTCTTGCCGGAGCCGCAGGGGCACTTGGCGTTGCGCTGGACCTTGCCCCAGGTGGACGGGCCCTTCGGGTCGATCTGCACGGCGGCGGCGCGGCCGTTGCCGCGCTGCGGCGCCGGCGGCCACGGTTCGCCCCCGGCCTCGTTCTCGCCGGTGACCGGAT
>JANQGB010000797.1 GCA_028277545.1 Phycisphaerae bacterium
CGCCGTGGAGCATGCTGAGCTCGAGGCGCATCTGCGTACCACGCGACTGCCGGCGGTTACGGTGCTGGGGGCGGGGAAGGCGGGGGAAACGCCGAAACACTGAAACGCCGAAATTGAAGAGGCAAAAAGCCGAAATTCAAAAATCAAAAAGTCAAAAAGTCAAAAGCTCAAAACGGCGAAACGGCGAAACGGCGGGGCGGCGTGGAGTCGACACTCTTCGAACAATCGGGTGCCCCATTCCTTGCTTCGCAAGGGGTGGGGTATCGGCTTGTGCGGGGCTGGGTCTCAGCGTTGGTTACTGGATGGCCGTGACTGATGATTGGAGAGGGCTCATCGTCTTTCTTGGGGCTTGGGCGTTCTGCCTACCGTGTCCTGTCTCCTGCCTCCTGCCTTTCGTCTCCTGCCTTCTGCCGCTTCGCGTGGCCGTTGTCTTCGTCTGAGATGATCAGGCCGTCACGCAGGGTTATGATTCGGTCGCAACGACCGGCTACGTTGGCCTCGTGGGTGACCATGATGATGGTCTTGCCCTGGTCGTGCAGGCGGTCAAAGATGTCGAGGATCATCTCTCCGGTGGCGGTGTCCAGGTTTCCGGTCGGCTCGTCGGCCAGAACGATCAGCGGGTCATTGATCAGGGCCCGGGCGATGGCCACCCTCTGCTGCTGTCCGCCGGATAGTTCCATCGGTCGATGGTGGGCCCGGTCGGCCAGGTCGACCATGCGGATCAGGTCGACGGCCCGCTTCCTGCGGACCTCGGCAGCTACGCCCTGGTAGAACAGCGGCACCTCCAGGTTCTCCAACACGGTCAACTGCTGGATCAGGTTGAAGTTCTGGAACACGAACCCGATGCGTTGCCCGCGGATGTCTGACAGGGCGTCGTCGTCCAGCCGGGAGACGTCCTGCTGGCCGAGCAGGTATCGCCCGGTAGTCAGGCGGTCCAGGCAGCCCAGGATGTTCATCAGCGTGCTCTTACCCGAGCCGCTTTGCCCGCAGATGGCGACGGACCTGCCCTCTTCGAGCTCCAGGTCGATTCCGCGCAGAGCCCGCACCGAAACGCTGGTGCCCGGTTTGGCGTACGTCTTGGTTAGTTGTCTAAGTGAGGCGATGGACACCGGTCGTCCTACCCGGCCTTTCTGCCCTGGCCGCGATGGCCCGAGCCACCACGCCTGCCCTGGCCAGGCGACTTGCCACCTGCCGGACGCTGCTTGACCTTGGCAGCAGGCTGACCGTTGACCTGCGGTCCGATCGGCTTGAGGTTGGGCAGCGTTCGGTGCAACTCCTCGGAAACGGCCAGGAGAATCTGCTCGCCAGCCGAGACACCGCTGGTCACTTCCACGTACTCGTCACTGGCGATGCCCAACTGAACTTCGACCGGCTTGGCGTCGGTCGGCGTGCCGCTGAACACGAAGTGATGCCCGGCCTTGGCGAACACGGCCTGCGTGGGAATTGACAGCACGTTGTCAGCCTGGCCCACGATTATGTCGGCCCGGGCGGTCACACCAGGCTTGAGCCTGGGGTCCGACTGATTCAGCGTAATCTCCGTCTCGTACTCCTTGAGGTCCGGGTTGAGCCACATGTTCTGGGAGTCAGCCAGCACGGCGATCTTGGTCACCTTGCCCGCGAATATCTGCCCCGGCACGCCTTCGACCTCCACGTGTGCCTCCTGGCCCAGCTTGATGCGGTCAGTCTTGGCTTCGTGTATCCGTACCGTGACGATCATCACCGTGGGGTCAGGCAACCTGATAATGGTCTGCCGCTCGTGAACCTCGGCGCCCTCCGTGATCTGGCGGCGGTCCCACCGGGAGTGTCCCGTGTCATAGACCACCAGACCTGCCTGGGGAGCCTTGATCTCGCAGTTGGCCTGTTGCTCGCGGTACTTGGCCAGGCGCTGCTCGGTTAACTTATGTTCGGCCTTCTTCGCCTCCAGGCTGGCGGCAGACTTGGCTGCTTTGGCGGCGTTGCTCTTCTCGACGCGTTCGTAGTCCTTTTGTGCTTCGCTCAGGTCGGATTCCTTCTGCCGCAGCATCTTCGGATGCGTATAGTTCTCTTCGGTCTTCTTTCGCAGTTTGGCTTTTTCTACTGCGTTGCGGGCTTCCAGGTCGGCGATCTCGTCATTACGCAGGTCGCCCAAGCTGATAAATTTCTGTTCGTAAAGTATCTTGGAGTTGTTCAGATCGCTCTCGGCCCTCTGGAGAACTTTCTCCGCCCGTTTGATTTCAAGCTCGATGTCGAGCGTGGTCTGCTTGTACTCGCCCTCGAGGTACTTCCTCTTCTCGAGTTTGGCCAGATCCACGGCCAGTGACGCCTTGCGCAGATCGCTCTTGTTCTGGTCCAGGAGAATCTCGTGCTCTTTCTCGGCCGACGCGGCGGCCGCCTCGGCATTGGCGAATCTGATCTCCTCGGCCCGGACCCGTTCGTCGATCTGGTCGCTGGCCAGCCTGACCAACAAATCCCCTTCCTGGACCTCGGTCCCTTCCTCGACCAGCCAAATAATCGTCGAGCGCCCCTCGACCCGGCACTTGATGTCCACGCTCTCGGCGGCCTTGAGTTCGCCTTTCTCGCGAAGCAGCACCGGGAAGCTGCGGGCGCTGACCGTGAATAGCTGGGCATACTCACTGCCGCCGCTGCTGCGGAGGGCGCGAGAGCCAAACACGCCGGCGGCGCCGAGCACCACGACAACACCGGCGATCGCCCAGCGTCTGGCGCCGGATCTGGCCCGGCTGGTGCCGTATGTTGTCAGCTCATCCGGCGGTGCGACTTCGGGCGCGGTAGTTGTGGTAGTCATGATTATGCCTCATTGTCGACGCTCCAGGCGGGATCGGGTCCGGTCGACCGCACGGACAATCGCCGCTGTCAACACCGATCTGGAACGGCGACGGAACGATTATAGTCGCTGGCCGGATAGGGGGCCAACAGCGCCGCAGCCGTTGGGCTGTATTAACTTGTCGCTCGCCGGGGCGCGTTGTTAGTAATGTGCCCGCCAGGGCCTGGCTTGCCGTCAGGCGTCGCTGGCCTGATCGGAGAACTCGATCTCGCACGGCGGCAGAGAGTTGAGGAACAATCGGCCATATGATCGAGTGCGTATCCGCGGATCGAGCACAACCACTATGCCCTTGTCCCGCCGACTTCGAATCAGCCGGCCAAAGCCCTGCTTGAACTTCAGGATAGCCTCGGGCAGCTGGTAGTCGCGAAACGGGTTGCCGCCGTTACGGCGCACCTGCTCGATGCGGGCCTCGACCAGCGGTTGATCGGGCACGGCGAAGGGCAGCCGGACGATTATGACGTTGCTAAGTGCCTCGCCCTGCACATCGACACCGCCCCAGAAGCTGTCGGTGCCGAAGATCACGCTGCGCACGTCCTCTCGAAAGCGCTGCAACATCACCGATCGCGGCAGACTGTCGCCCTGTACGTAGAGGCGGATGTCTTCTTCCTCGAAGAAGGTCCTTAGCGTGTCGGCGCAGCGGCGCAGCATGTCATAACCGGTGAACAGCACGAAGGCCCGCCCGTCCGTCTGGCGAATGTACTCGGCGATGCGCTCGCAGGCGGTGGGGATGAACTCTTCCTTGTTGTTCGGCTCGGGCAGCGAGGTCTCCACGTGGACACGTACCTGCCGGGTATAGTCGAAAGGTGAGCCCAGGCGCAGGCAGCGGGCCTCCTCCAGCCCCAGTCGCCCGCGTACATAGGCGAACTCATCGTCTTGCCCCACGCTCAATGTCGCGCTGGTCAATACCACGCTGGAGACCTGCCCGAACAGCGACTCACTCAGTAACGGCCCCACCTCGACCGGTCGACCGTGGATCGAGATTCGCTGTCGGCGGCCGGCAGACAGTTCGATCCAGTGGACCCAGTCAGGCGTCCGCAGTTCGAGCAGTTGTTCGAGGCAGTCAGCAATTGCTGACGAGCGCTCGATGTAGGCGTTGATCTCGAAGCTGTCACTCTCGTCGGTGATTCTGGAGCGGACCGTCTTGAGTTGGGCCGCCAGCTCCCGCAGGGCGTCACTGACGCAGTTGTCAATCGGGGGCGGGGCGGCCAGTCGGCCGTTGGATCGTCCGGCGGTGACCTGCCACTCGGCCAGTTGGGCGAAGAACGCGTCGACCAAGGTCCGCACCGACTTGACGGTGGCGATGGCGGCGTCCGCGTGGCAGTTGGCCAGAAAGCCGCGCTTGGTGCGGTCGTTATACAGCCGGTTGAGCAGGAAGCGGACCTGGGAATCGGTCAGGCTGATGCCCAGGTGATCGGCGGCAGCCGGTTCGACGGTGTGGGCCTCGTCCAGGATGGCCAGGTCATAATCCGGGAGTATTGACGCCCCCTGGCGCCGGACTGCAAGGTCCGAAAAAAACAGGGCGTGGTTGACGATCAGCAACTGGGCGTTGTTTGCTCGCCGCCGGGCCCGCTGATAGAAGCACGGTTTGTAGGTGGGGCAGCGGCGGCCCATGCAGTTGCCGTGCTCACTGCGGACCTGTTCCCAGACGCCGGGGCCCGGCACGTGCGGCAGGTCAGCCAGGCTGCCGTCATCGGTGCGCTCTGACCAATCCACGAGACGCTGCAGCTCCGCCCGCTCCAGTGGTCCGTCGAACAGGGATTCCTGACGCTGGGCGGCGCGGTTGAGGCGCCGCAGGCCCACGTAGTTGTTGCGGCCCTTGACCAGTACCGCCGAGAACTCTCCCGGCACCACAGACGCCAGGAAGGGTATGTCCTTGTTCATCAACTGTTCCTGCAGAGCGATGGTGTGCGTGCTGATCACAACACGCTGCTGGTGCTCGCAGGCCCGTTCGATGGCGGGGACCAGGTAGGCGAAACTCTTACCGACGCCGGTGCCGGCCTCGACCAGCAGGTGTTCGCTGCGATCGAAGGCCCCGGCCACCGCCATGGACATATCGAGTTGCTGGGGGCGCAATTCGTAGTTGCTGAGCCGACGGGCGAGCGTCCCCCCGGGCGTGAACAGTCGCTTGCTCCACTTCATAGCCGGCGAGTCTACGACCATCCTCCCACAGTGTACACCCTCGCCGGCGGGGGCCTGGGCGACGCGGTCGGATCTGTTGGCGCAGCTTTGGCGGGGGCGGTAGCCGGGCAACGCAACGCCCGGTGAGGTACCGGCCGATGGTCACACACAACTCACAGGTGTGCAGCATGCTCGCCACGCGCGCCGAAACCTGCACGCGCCTGTGAGAAACCTGAGCCATCACCTGCACTGCGGCGCGCCGTAAGATGCACGCTCTGGTGACCTGCTCTCGATGGGGATCAGGCGGCGCCAGGCACGTTAGGCGGCCCGCCAGCAGCGCGGATCCGGCGTTTCGCGATATGCGGTGTGCAGCGGTTGGCACGCCCGACGGAGGAGTGGGGCGGTCCGCCGCCGGCCCGTCCACCCTGAAGGGCCGCTCAGCCCCGTTTATCGACCTGGGTGTGACAGCGATATGGTCTGGCACTCTCCTTGCATATGAGAGGCTGTGGAAAACGATAACGGAGATAGAGTGCAAAGGGAGGTGACGTCGGGGTCACCGGTTTCGTTCAAGTTGAGCGACGCCATCTGTCCGAGTGTCGAACAGGCGCTCAGACAGATGACCCCTGACGTCGAATTATGCGGGGAGGTTGTGTTCTTCAGCGACCATGGGGAGGAGAGAGCGCACTTCGCGATCATCTCGGCGGCCGGCATTGACACCCCGCTGATCGTACCTGTCTCCAGACTTGAGTTGATGGAAAGCCGGTCAGAACGAGAGAACCACGCTGCCAGGCCAGAGAGCGCTGCGCCGCTCTCCGACGACGTGACCAGGACGCACCGCCACGATCGGCGCGAATGACTCGGCGGACGCCTTGGGCGGGCACGGGTCGGAAACCCACCGACCTTCCCGCGGAGCGAGGGCGCTCAGCAGACTGGGGCGGCACGGTAGAGACTTATCGGACGACTGATAGAAGAGTGAGGAGAGCCCCGCACAGTTGATGCGGGTGATCATAAGACTCTCTCTCTCCCTCCCAGGTTGGGGCTGCCTCTCGGGGCGGGTTTGGCCTGGGACTTGAGGATGACCCCGCACGCTGTGCGGGTGAACATAGAACTCTCTCTCTCCCTCCCAGGTTGGGGCTGCCTCTCGGGGCGGGTTTGGCCTGGGACTTGAGGATGACCCCGCACGGCGTGCGGGTGAACATAGAACTCTCTCTCTCCCTCCCAGGTTGGGGTCGTCCTTCGGGGCGGGTTTGACCTGGGACTTGACGGCGACCCCGCACATGGCGCGGGTGCACATAGGACTCTCTCTCTCCCTCCCAGGTTGAGTTCGCCTTCCCGGGCGGTCTTGGCCTGGGATTTTTTTGCGCCGTACCGGGGTACAGTCAACTGCGACGTACGAACGCAGACTTGTCATCGCTGAGCGCGACGTTACAATCCTTTCAATTATTACTGAAAGGATCGAATATGTCCTCGCCTTTCGAGGAGTCCCGCCTGTTGTTCATTCGGCGGTGGGGAGAGATGGGGGCAACCTGGGGCATCAGCCGGACCATGGCGGAGATACACGCCCTGATGTTCGTCTCCACCGAGTCGTTGTGCACCGATGACGTCATGGAGCGGCTGCAGGTCTCTCGCGGCAACGCCAGCATGAACCTGCGCCAACTGGTCAACTGGGGGCTGATCCACCGCGTCCACCGGCCGGGGGATCGCAAGGAGTACTTCGCTTGTGAGACAGACGTGTGGCAGATGTTCGAGACCATCACCCGTGAACGGCGCCGTCGCGAGGTAGAACCGATCATCGAGACCATCGAACGCTGTCAGGAGATGATCGGCCAGGACATCAAGCAGCTCCGCGGGCCGCAACGCAAGGAGGTGATGGAATACAACCGGCGGCTGTCGGAGATGTCCGAGTTTCTGGGCGTGATGAACAAGCTCTTCAACCTGGTCGTCAAGGTGGGCAACAAGGGTATCCGGCGGCTCACCGGCGTGCTGGCCAAACTGGCCAAGTGACCGCCCGCGAGCAGCCGAAGGTTCCGTGACGCGGCCCGCCGGCGATTGCCCGGATTGTCCGCAGGAGTCGAAATCGGCGCTGGCCGCTATCCGGCCGGCGCGCTGCCTACCAGCAGGGTGGTGAAGAACAGGAAGATGGCGGACAACAGGCCGAACACACCGTACGTGAATCCCAGGTTCATAGTGGTTCCTTTTCGTGTGCGGCGGGCAAGCGCATCAGGTCGCTGCCCTGGCCGCTGGCTATGCGGGCATGGTGATGCCGATCACCCGCCTGATCAAGTACCCTCACCGTGTCGGTCCGGGTTTTCCGGGCGGGGCGGAAAGGACAGCGGGGCGTCGTCGAAGTCGAACGGCTTACGCGTCAGTACGTAGGGCTTGTGCCGGGCCACGCTGATCAGCAGAGCGGCGGCGATGAAGTTGGTCAGCAGACTGCTCCCTCCGTAGCTGACGAACGGCAGCGTCATGCCGGTGATCGGCATAAGGCCCAGGCACATTCCGACGTTGATCAGCACCTGCGTGGCAATCAGGACGACCACCCCCGCCGCCAGCAGCCGGCCGACCGGGTCGTTTGACCCGGTGGCGATCACGGTGCCTGCCAGGATGATGACGCCGTAGCCCACCAGCACCGCCACGCATCCCGGGAACCCCCATTGATGGCCTATCAGGGCGAACACGAAGTCGTTGTGCCGATCAGGCAGGAAGTTGTACTCGACGTAGGTGCCCTGCCCCCAGCCCTGCCCCCACGCGCCGCCGCTGCCCAATGCGGCTTTGGAACACACCAACTGCCAGCCGGAGGACCGCCGCCAGCGGTGGGCTTCGCGGCGCAGAGCCCGGGCGTCCTCGTTGAGCAGGCGGTACTTCTCCGGCGATTCAACGATATCGGCCCGGATAGCCTCGGATTGCAGCAGCACAGCGGTAATGCGCAGCCGCTGATAGGGGCGCATCTTCATCCACAGGACGGGCGTCAGGCACAGTCCCACCCCGGCGATCAGCGCCAGGTGACGCACGCGGGCACCGGCCACGAAGAGCATCGCGAAGAGCACGGGCATGATCAAGAGCACGGTGCCGAGGTCGGGCTCAAGCAGAATCAGTACCAGCGGCACCATCGACGCGGCGAACGGCACGATCAGGCCGCTTAGAGTGCGGTAGTTGCGCCGGTAGCGCAGGTACCAGGCCAGGGCCAGGATGTAGGCCACCTTCATGAACTCGGAGGGCTGGAGCTGGATGCCCGGCAGGCGAATCCAGCGGTGGGCCCCGCGGATGTCCGGCACCAGCCCGCCGAACTCGAAGTTCAGCACCCGGGCGATCGCGGGGGGGATCAGAGCCAGCAGGGCGAGGGCGAAGATCAGGTTGGCCCGCTCCGCCAACCGCCGAAACCCTACTCGCAGGATCAGGTAGGCCAGGCCCAGCGAACCGGCCAGGAAGACCAGTTGTTTGTGGGCGAACTCGTACCGCGGTTTGTTGGCCTCCGAGGCGAAGATGCTGGCCAGGCCGATGGAGTACAACAGGGCCACCGTCACCACGATGGCCCAGCCGGGGCCGGTCAGACTCAGTGCCCGGCGCTTGCTCATGGTGACTGTACCACCTGAAGCTGCTGAACCGGGGCGTCGGGATCGAGCTCGTCGCCCAGCACGTCAATGAGTACGCGGGCCACCTCCTTGGCGATGGGCCCGCTGGCCCGTCCACCGCTGCCGCCGAACTCGACCAGCACCGCGAATGCGACCTGCGGTGTCACCTCGTACCTGGGCCGGCCGGCAGCATCGATCCGCTGCAGGTAGCCGGCAAACCAGGCGTGGGCGTGCTTGCCGCCACCGGCCGGGGGGTGTGGCGGGTACCGTTCGTGCGCTGTCACGCCACTGTCGTCGGAGGTCGCGCCGGGGTACTGTCGCTTGAATTCGTCGAGGGCCTCTCGTCTGGAGTTGGCCGGCAATACAGTGAACATCTCTCGGCCGTCACCGTCCGTGTACGGCACCTTGTAGGCGACTGCCATCCACTCCTTGGTGGCCGATCCCGTCTTGCCGCACAGGGCAAAGCGGTCGTCGATCAGGCGGGCGTATTTGTAGGCAGTGCCGGCGCTCGAATTGACCACCCGGTACAGTCCTTCGCGGATTGCCGCCAGATGGGAAGAGGAGGACGGCAGTCGCCATTGGCGATCGTCCTCGAACTCCTGGATTAGACGAACGTGGCGTCGCGTGCCGGTGGCATAGGTTGCCATCAGGTTGGCCGCCTGGATAGGAGTGACCGAAACCGCCCCCTGGCCGATGGCGAACAGCCGGGCATCACCGCGCTCGACTCGGCGCCCCAGCTTAACGTTCAGATACGAGGGAGTCGGGTTGATGCCCTTGGATTCCTCCGCCAAGCCCGCTCCACTCCGTTCGCCAAATCCCACCATGCCGAAGAAGCTGCACAGGCTGTCCACACCCAGCATGCTGCCAACTCGGTACATGAAGATGTTGCAGCTACCTTCCAACGCTTCGACGGCGTTGATGGGGCCGTGCGCCATCCGCCGGCTGCTGCCGCTGGCTTGCCAGCACTTGGACGCTCCTGCCGCGGGGTTCTCGGGGAACAGGTAGCCGCTGCATTCGAATCGACTGTTAAGATCGATCTTGCCGGTGGCCAGGCCCGCCAGGCAGGTCAGCGGTTTGACGATGGAGCCCGGCGGGTAATGATTGGACGCACAGCGGAATCGCAAAGGCATGCGAACGGTGTCGCGACGCAGTTCGTGATACGTCTCGCGATCCAGCAGGCGGTTAGGGTCATACGCGGGATACGAGACCATAGCCAGCACGTCGCGCGAAGCCACGTCCAGCACAACAATCGATCCGCCGGGTGAGTGCGGCAACGCGGGCAGGCGGGCAGCCATCAACTCGTACAGCCGTTGCTGCAGGTCGAAACGCAGGGTCAGGTGAACGTCCTGTCCCGCCTGCGGTGCGATGTCCTCCAGCACGTTTCCTTTGCGGTCTCTCTGAAAGGAGCCTCGCCGGCCACGCAGCAGGTCCTCGGCCGCGCATTCGACTCCGGTCACGCCCACGGTCTCGTCCGCCTTGTACCTGCGTAGCGGATCGTCACGGTAGGGATCGCGTTCGATCTGCCGGGCGTCCACATTGCCGGTTCTGCCCAGCACGTGAGCCAGGCATTCGGCATCGTGGAAGCGGCGCTTGCTGGCTGCTTCGACCTCCAGCCAAGGGTAGTTGGGCTCGTTCTTAAAGTGCCGGCGGGCGGCAATCTGTTGCTGATCGTCCAGGCCCGTGACGATGGGGTGGGCCCAGGTTTCCTCCTTGATCCTCTCCTCGAATCCGTGTCGCCGGCCGTGAGCCCGCCGGATGCGGCTCACCCGTTCGCAGATCTCGTCCTTCTTCCCTGCAAGCTCGCTGTGCGGCTCACCGCTGAAGTGAGCCAGGCGGCGCCACATCTCGTCAATTTCGCGACGCAGGTGGACCTCAACCTCGGCGGTGGACAGGCCTGCGCCGTAGCGCCCGCTCTTGCGCAATCTCTGTGCCCTGGCATGCAGGTACTTCTCGTCCATGGCCAGTACGCCGTAGTCGATTCTGATGTCCCAACTCGGTTCGTCCGTTGCTAACGGTCGTCCGGTCCGATCCAGGATACGTCCGCGCACGAACGGCAGGCGTTGAGGCTGCAGCAGCAGGGCCGCTGCCGCCTGCTCACGGTAGCGATCCGCGTGAATTAGCTGCAGATCAACCAGGCGCCCCACCATAATTACGAAGGCGATGGCCAGCAGCAGCAGGATGACTTTGACGCGGCGCTCAAACACGGTGACCTCGCGACCTGCGACTTGCCAGGCCGGCGCGCAGCCCGAGCAGCCGCGGCGTCTTCAACAGCGCCCAGTGCATGGGCACAGCCCATAGCGCCGTGTAGACCCACCCCCACAGCAGCGGCCAAAACGGAGCGCTTCCGGTACCGGTCGCCAGCCGAAACGCCGTCCAAATGCCCTGCACCAACAGCCCGGCCACCAGCGTGACGCTCAGGTGAGTGAGCGGATGCCGGGTGAAGAGCGCTTCGCGTACTGCGCAAACTGCCAGCGCGGCCAGGCCGTAGGAAATCGATAGCAGGCCGAACCGTTCGATGCTCATGACGTCGGCCAGCGCCCCGGCCAGCCAGCCGGCCAGGATGGCCCGGTCGGTGGGGGCGTGCAGGGCGTAGAACACGACCAGCACCAACACCCAATCAGGCCGGGCGCCGAACCAGGTCAGGCGCGGCGCGATAGTCACCTGCAGGCTGACGACCAGGATGGCCAGTACTCCAAACGTCAGCCAGCGCATGACAAATGACCCCAGGCAACTCGCTGTCCGCTATCGTACCGCGCTCTCGCGGGCAAAGGGCAGCGAGCTCGCCTCTAGACGTTCGATGATTCTCAGGACCGCTCGAGCAGCGGCGACCTGTACGCGAGGATCTGCGTCTTCCTCCAGGATGTCAGCCAGGGGCGGTAGTGCCCTCGGATCACCGATGGCCCCCAACGCTGCGGCGGCCATCTGCTTGATACGCAGCACCTGGTTCTCCGGCGGATCGTGCTCGATTCCGCGCTGTGGCCTATTGAACCGAATCCCGTCCAGGGCCTCATCCAACGCGTCACCGGGGCCGGTGGCTACACCGACCTCACCTAACGCCCGGGCGGCGGCCAGCTTGGTCTCCCGGAAGTCGCCTCTCTTCAGCTTGTATTCGAAGGTGCCCTTGAAGCGCGGATTCCTGGTCATCGCCAGGGCGTTAATGGCGAAGACCTCCTCGGCGCCGTTGCCGCTGTTAGCGACGAAGGTCAGCTGTTGAGCGGCCTGTTCATTACCCAGCAAGGCCAGCGACTCGAGCGCCTGGGCGTGCAGGCCATCGTCGGCGTGGTTGACCATGCCAGCCAGGAGCGGTATGGCCCCGTCTTCGCCCAGCCGCCCCAGAATCAGCGCTGCGTTTCGGCGAACGGCCAGATCCTCATGTTCTTTCAGGTACGCGGCCAGCAGGGCCGTGTGGCTCGTGTCACCCAGGCGGTGCAGGACGAAGATGGCCGCCGCCCTGACGCTGTCATCCGGGTCCTGCAGCAGCTTGACGACGCACTCGCGCGAGTCGGCATGCTGCAGACTGCCCAACGCCATGCAGGCCGCAAAGCGCACCGCCGGATGCCGGTCAGTCAAGCCGTGACGAATCCAGGGTAGCCCGACCTCCGGAGCTACATCCTGTAATGACTCTATGGCCTGGCAGCGCACCGAGGGCAGGTAATCATACCGGGCGCCGCGCTTAAGGCATTCGGTCGCTCGCTCCCTGAGCGCCTGTCTGGCCACGGGATCATCGTACCGGTTGCCCGGCGCGCAGCCGGCCAGCAGGCACCCGCCCAACGCTACCGCCCAAATACCGGTCAGCTTCATGCCGCGTGCTCCGTTCTGTCCGGGAGACGGGCCGCTCTGGCCCGCGCGACAATGTAATCCGCGTACAGCAGCAGGCCCAGGATCGCGCAGGCGATGGCGAACTTGTCGCCCATACGCGAGTAGAGGCTGTGCCGCGTGTCAGTTTCGACCCGGGCCACGGACACGCCACGAATGCCCACGCCGTGTGCCACACCGTTAACCTCGACCAGATCACGAATGCGCCCATCCACATCGATGAAGCCGCTGATCCCCGTGTTGACCGCCCGGGCGATGCCCACGCGGTTCTCGACCGCCCGGAATGTACAGATGGCCAGATGCTGCGGAAGCTCGTTGCTGTGTACGAACCAGCCGTCGTTGCTGATGTTGAGCAGGAAGTCGACCCGCTTACGACCGGTCTCGGGATCGGTTACGAACCGGCGGCTCACGTAGGGCATTACGTCCTCGTAGCAGATCGGCACGCCGAAGCGATAGGTTCGTGACGGGTCCGAGCGCGGCTTCATCGAGAAGGTGTTGAACGTGGTGCCGGGTGACAGCGAGTACTCGTCATCACCCTGGCCGAAAGGCATCATTTCGTTCAGCCACCAGTACAGGAACCGCAGTCGCCCATAGCGGAAGGGCACGACCTCACCGAAGTAGACGCAGTGAACCTTGTCGTACCGTTGCGGCAGGGCGCCTGACGGTTGAAAGACGAAGGCGGAGTTGTACTTGATGTCCGGCGATCGCAGGGCGTACGGGGTGGGAATGACCGTCATCCCGCCGGTTACCACGTAGGCCTGCTGCCCCACCGCCAGCCCGCGCAACAGGTTGAAGCTCTCGTTCGACAGGGCGATCAGGGCGGCCAGCCAGGGCTCCACAAAGGGGGCCTCCGGGTCAAGGTTCCGCAACTCCGGGTTAAGCGCCATCCACCACGGTGTCTCGGGCAACAGGTACAAGTCCGGCTTGGCTGCTGCTGCCCCGGAGAAGCGCCGGGCCCAGCCTTCGCATTGG
>JANQGB010000858.1 GCA_028277545.1 Phycisphaerae bacterium
CGGCGGCAGTATGGGGGCCGACACGTGTACCGGGGCGGTCAACTACACGCTGGTAAACGATCCCGTTCTGTTAGGCTGCGGGACAGGCAATTTCCATGACGATCCGCTCTTTGTCGATCCGGCCAGCGGCGACTACTCCCTGCAGGCGGGGTCGCCGGCCATGGACGCCGGCCCCGTCGGCGAGCGCATCGGCTGGCTGGGCTTCCCGGACGCCACGGCCTGCCTTGCCGACGGCGACTGCGACGACAGCGACCCTTGTAGCGTCGGCACTTGCGTCCTTGGTGCCTGCACCTACACGCCAGTGGTGGGTTGCTGCAATGGGGATGCCGACTGTGACGACGGACTGCCCTGCACGGGCCAGGAGACCTGCGACCTGGATTACACCTGCCTGCCGGGAATACCGGTCGACTGTGGCAGTCAGTATTGCGACCCAGCCGACGGGAGTTGCGTGGACTGCCTGATGGACGAGCACTGCGACGACGGTGTCGGCTGTACGGATGACAGCTGCGAGCCCGATGGCAGTTGCCTGGCCACAGCCAACGACGCCAACTGCCCGGACGACGGCCTGTTCTGTAATGGACCGGGTGTTTGTGACCCGCTGCTCGATTGCGACCAGGCCGGCAACCCCTGCCCGCCAGGGGAAGTTTGTGACGAGTTCAACGACCAGTGCGGCCCCTTCATGCCCGATCCACCGGCGGTGGCTGCTGTCGGGTCACGCTATCTGGAGATCACGCCGCCGGCAGGGCTGAGTTCGGTAGCTTTGCAGGTTTCTTCGGCGAGTGTGCCTTGCCTGCCGCGCTACGTGGATGCGGCCGGGCGCCTGGTGGACGCGCCGGTGTTCATGGCCTCCGAGGATTGGGGAACGGTGTACGCAGGCGACGAGGAAGTCGTTCCTTCGACACTCTACGAAGTTCGCGCTGACGCCAGGATCGACGCGGGGGAACCGGAGAACCTGTCGGACCCGGCTTCGGACACCACCTGGCTGTGGGGCGATGCGGACTTTGACGATTCGGTGACCGTTCTGGACATCATGTGCGTGCTCAACGGCTTCCAGGACGTCTACGTCCCCTGTTCACTGTATGCCGACGATCTGCGCGGCGACGTGCCGGACGCCGAAATCGACGTGGCTGACATTCTGGCCGTCCTGGACGGTTTCCAGTCTCTGCCCTATCCCGATGCGGATCCATGCGCTGCCCGCGGAAGCCTGCCTCCTCGTGAGGAGCCGGCCCACATTTCGCTGGTTCCCGCCAGCAGCGTGGTATGGCCGGGCGAGACCTTCCTAGTTGATGCCCTGGTGGGCGACGTCGTGGACCTGCGCGGCTACCAGGTGAGTATTGATATCGTCCCGCTGTCCGGCACGGGCACGTTAAGCGTGTTGTGTCCCGAAGGGGCACTGGTGGACGAGATCCGTGGCGATTACGTCTTTGCCGGTTTGCCGGACACCTATCCGGTGACCAATTGTGACACGCTGACCGGTGCCTCCGCACTGCTCAGCGGGGGTGTGGACGTAAGTGAAACTCCGGAGTACCTTCTGAGCTATCTGCTCAGCGTATCCGAGGACGCGGTGGCGGGGACCACGTTCGAGGTGTCGCTGCGCGACGCTCCCGGTTCCCTGCTGAAGGATTCTCTCAATGAGGACCTGTCCTTCACGCTGGGCGAGCCGCATCTGCTTACGGTTGGCGAATGCTCGGCCGAGTGGTTCGGCGATGCCGACTTTGACGGAGACGTGGATATCGGGGATTTCGCCGGCTTCGGCGCCTGTATGCTGGGAGATGACCCGGAAGGACACTGCTGTGTCTTTGACGCCGACTCGGACGGCGACGTCGATCTCGAAGACTACGCGGCGTTCCAGCGTGTGTTTGGCAGCGGTTGACAGCCCACTGCCACGAAGGACCGGAGGGGGTTGATGGCGTCAGCGACCTCATCGGCGAGAGCGGACCTTTGCGGCCGTCGAAACGGCGGTGCCTTGCCAGGAGGAGACACGGGATCGTGAACGAACTCAACGATCCGAACGGGGGCGGGGAGGAGCAAATTCATGGATCGGGAGTACAAGCCCGCTAGGAGCAGGCCCGCCGGAAGTGGGGCGTGCCCGACATACCGCACGCGTAGCGTCCTGGTTCAGGTGACGCTGCTTGTTGCTTTGCCCGCACTGGCGGCCGGGGACGTGTTACTCGCCGGTTTTCCGGACTCGAAGTCACCCGAGTGGTTAGCGCCGTTCGACACGACGGGGTCGACCATCGCCTGGAGTGTGCCGGAGTTCTCGGTTCGCGTTGACAAGGGCGCTTTGGGTCATTGGCAGGTGCCCGACAGGCTACCGGGCGGCGAAGCCGCCGCCCGTGACCAGGACCCCGCCTGCCTCGCAGAAGGCATCGAGGAGAGGACCGCGGGCAACGATCCGCGCAAAGGGGCGTCCGGTTCCGACCGGCCGCGGGCTACCGCGCAGATGACCTGCTCGCTGGCCAGCGCCTCGGCCGGCCCTAACGAAAGCGTAGGCCTCGACGTCTTCCTTCAGGACGCGCTCAACGTTCGCGGGTATCAAACCAGGATCGAGATTGCGCTGACCTCGGGCTCCGGCGCCATCAGCGTGACCTGCCCCGGTGGCGTTCAGGTTGATGAGGGTCGGGCCGACTATGTCTTTACCGGTCAGCCCGATACAACAACGGCGGTTAACTGCCCGGACCTGCGGGCGTCGTCGACGCTACAGGACATCAGCGGCGTCGACGTAGGGTCTACGCCGGCCTACCTATCGAGCTACACGCTAACCGTCTCTGCCGACGCCACTGACGGAAGCACCTTTGAGATCACCGTCCTGCCCTACAAGGCGGGCAGTCCCGGAGATGGATCCATTCTGGCCGACCCGGCCTCCGGCCTGATACCGTTTGCCGTCGGCCCGGCGTGCCAGTTAACGGTCACGGTGCCAGCGACCAGCGCCTGCTGTCTGCCTGACGGAGCCTGCCTCGACACCACGGAGCCAGACTGTCTCGGCTCAGGCGGCAGCCCGCTGGGGATTGGGACATCGTGCTTCGGGGACGGCAACACCAACGGCATCGATGAAGCATGTGAGGAGACGCCCTGTCAGGATAGCCTCCCGCCGCCGGCGGCCGGTTGGGTCGACCTCACCGCGGCTGGCCTGGATATCATGCCTTCGGCGGCCGTAGTCGGCCTTGACCTGGATCTTGACTGCGTGGCCGACACCAGTGTGTTTGTCACCGGACCGGTAGGGGTCAGCAGGAGCGATCCGGTTGGTGGTCTGATCGACACCGAGATCGTGTCCATGAGCCTGAGCGGCCTCGATGTTGCCTTGACCGCCGGGGCGGGCCTGGGGTCGGTGCCGTTGCCGCCATCCCCGGGCGCGATTACCGAGCAGTCCGGCGATCCCGCGCTGGCCGACAGCTTTTTCGATGTGTCCTTCGAGGTGGATCTGGGTGGTGGTCAGCACCTGTACAACCAGGTCCCGGTGCGCGTGGAAGTTCCCGGCGGCATCGCGTGCGTTCCGCCGGATGCGATGTTCGTCTTTACGCCGGGTTGCGTTCCCTTGTACGACGCTCCGTCCGGAGGCGGTTCGGTGATCGCCAATCTGGTGACCGTTTGGCACGACGTTTTCTCGCCGCCGAGAGACTGCCTGATCGACGGCCAGTGGTACGACGACGGTGACGCCAACCCGGCCGAGTCCTGCCTGGAGTGCGATCCGGCCAACAGCCAAAGCGCCTGGACGCCGGTTGCCAATGGCACGACCTGCGATACTGACGCCTGCCTGGTCGGCGAGACCTGCCAGGACGGAGCCTGCACGGGTGGCGCCGCCCCGGATTGCTCAGGAACGGGTGATCAGTGCACGGCGGACGGCACTTGCGATTCCGCAGGCAGCGAGGGCAACTGTGCCCTGCCGGGTGTCCCGATCAACGAAGGATTGCCCTGCAGCGACGAACAGGCGTGTACCGAGGGCGAAACCTGCCAGGGCGGAAGCTGCACCGGCGGTTCGGCTGTCAATTGCGACGCTTTCGACACGGTGTGTGCCGATTACGAGTGCGATCCGGGCGGTTCGGAGGGCAACTGTGCCGATCTTACCTCGATCAACGAAGGCGGCTCCTGTGACGACGGCAACCCGTGCAACACGGGGGAGACCTGCCAGGGCGGTGTCTGTGCCGGCGGAGTGCCGCCGGATTGTTCCGCTGCGGGTGACCAGTGTAACGACGCTTCTTGCGATCCGGGCGGCACGGAAGGCAACTGCGCTATCCAGACGCCTAAGATCAATGGCACACCGTGCGCCGACGGCCTGTACTGCACGGAGTTCGATACCTGCCAGGACGGCGTTTGCGTGGCCGGCGGTGATCCCTGCACCGAGGTCTGCGAGCAGTGCGACGATGAGGCGGACACCTGCCAGTGGTGCATCTTCG
>JANQGB010000880.1 GCA_028277545.1 Phycisphaerae bacterium
AACGGCGGGGCGCCGGTGGAGGTTGGGGGACCGTTCACGGTCGACTTCACCATCGAGGACGACACCGGCGACCCGATAGCTCAGGGCGACCTGAACCGGCTGCGGATTTACGTCTCCGGCCCGACGATCAACTACCAGCGTGTGCTGGACAGGGACGACGATCCGGCAAACTTCACGCAGAACCCCGACGGATCGTATACCTATACCGCTCCGGCTCCGTTCCCCAGCGTGTACCTGGCTCCGGTGAACGACTCTCCGTTCTATGGTGCCGACGACGGTGAGTGGACCGGACTGCCGCTGGTAGAGGGAACCTACACCGTTCTGATCGAGTCGCGCCGCGTGTTCGGCAGCATCCGCAAGGCCGGTGACGCCACTTTTGACTTTGTCGTCGCTGACGATCCGCTCACCCCGCCTGCCCTGGCGCCGCGGGAGTTCGTGCTCCAGGAAAGCTGTGCGGCCTGTCACCTGGACCTGCAGTTGCACGGCGGGAATCGCAAAACGGTCAAGGGTTGTATCGTCTGCCACACGAGTGGAGCGGAAGACCTTATCACTGACCCGACCACCACCGAGGGCGTGAGCGTACAGTTGGCCGACATGATCCACAGGCTCCACCGCGGCCACGACCTGCGCTCCGTGAGTGCCACGGCCCACGGCGCCGATCCGTATCGCTACGAGATCATCGGGTTCAATGAGAGCCTGCACGACTTCTCCGACGTCGGCTTCCCCTACATTCCGGCGGGCATCACAGACTGCGGCGCCTGCCACGCAGGCGCGGCCCAGGCTGACGAAATCTACACCTCCACGCGGGCCCGCTGTGGCGGCTGCCATGACGACATCGACTTTGTGACCGGGACGATCCTGGATCAGAGTAATCCCTCGGTGGAAGACGGCCTGCTGACTGAGGCGGAGCTGACCGATCCCACTTACCGCGTCTTCCCGGGCGGCGTGTCGCACATCTTCGCCGACGAAACGGCGTGCATGTTCTGCCATGGACCGGGGACCTTTGCTGATGCGGAGATTGTGCACCAGCATCCGACCGACCCGGAACAGGAAGGCACGCAGCCGGCGGTCGAGATCATCAGCGTGGCCGGCATGACTGGCGGCGGCGGGACGTACTTCCAGGCCGGCGACTTCTTTGAAGTAACGTTCAAGCTGAGCGATGATACGGCTGACCCGCTGGAGATTGTGCCGGGAAACACCAGTACGCTGGACCGCCTGGAAGTGTACGTCGCCGGGCCGACCACTCTGTACCAGACCATCATCGATCGGCAGCGGCCCTGGAGTGGCGGCGCATTGGCCGTCGATCCGGCACAATGGGTGGACAACTTCGCGGTGGATGGTACTTACACGTTCATCTCGGAGGATCCGTGGCCGGCGGACTACCCGGCGCAGGCCAACGCCTTGGGTGAACCGCCCGAGGAGCAGATCTTCGCCTACGAAGGTGGATGGGGACAGCAGTACACGGCCGAGGGCACCCCGCTGGACAACGGCACCTATTCCATAGTCGCC
>JANQGB010000930.1 GCA_028277545.1 Phycisphaerae bacterium
AGCGCATCGCGGTCCACCATCCACTGCCAGATCATGGTGTCCGGGTGGCTGGGCGGGTCGCCGCCCGGCCCGGCAGGTACATCGGTCCAGATGCCGATATGGAACGCCACCGGTGCGTCCGGAGGCGGCTGAACGTCGTCCCAATTCCAGTAGGAGCCCCACCAGTGGATGTCGGTAACCGGGCGATCGTCCTCGCAGCGCCAGTCGTCGGCCGCGATCTGCTGCCCCGCGTACCAGGTAGGCTCGTCCCAGCCCCAGAAGCACTCCGGGTGCGGAGAAGCTGTGTTGAACACCGGCGGCTGGGCCCACTTTAATAGGCTGCAGGATACGGCGCCCGAGGAGCAGTCAGTTCCCGGGCCCTGCGGGTCGCCACCACGGTTGACGCAGTCATCGTGGGAGGTATCGACGCAGGTGCCGTCCGGCAGGCAGCAGGCCATGACCACCTCGCAGGCGTCGTCCGTGCCATTGCTGTTGAGATCTCCCAGGCAGTGGTCCGCCAACCCGGGCGTTCCGCCCATGTCGTCGCAGCAGAGCGGGTCCACGTTAAGGCAGGAGCCGTCCGGCAGGCAGCAGGCGATGGTCATGTCGACGCAGGCGCTGTCGGGGCCCTGGGCCGTCCCGCCCTGGGCTTGGCAGTCCATCGGTTCCAGATCCAGACAAAGCCCTTCGGTGAGGCAGCAGGCTTGCAGGGGCTGCGAGGTTTCGCAAGCATCGTCCGTGCCGTTGCTGTTGAGGTCACCCAGGCAGTGATCGGCCAAGCCGGGCGTGCCATTCAGGTCGTCGCAGCAGAGCGGGTCCACGTTAAGGCAGGAGCCGTCCGGCAGGCAGCAGGCGATGGTCATATCGACGCAGGCGCTGTCGGGCCCCTGGGCCGTCCCGCCTTGGGCTGCGCACTCCGTCGGTTCCAGGTCCAGACACAGCCCCTCGGCAAGGCAGCAGGCCTGCGTGGGCTGTACCGTCTCGCAGGCATCGTCGACGCCGTTCTGAGGAGATACGTCGCCCTCGCAAGCAGGCTCGCCTGGCAGCCAGCCGGCGAGAGTCTCAGTGCAGCAGAGCGGGTCTGCATCAGTGCAACCGTAGGGGTCGAAGTCGCCGCAGCAGGCCTCTTGCTCGGACGAGCAGGAACCGCCCCAGACGACGCTGCCTCCCAACACAAACTCGCAGCACAACGGGTCGGCCATCATGCATGTGCCGTCAGGCAGGCAGCAGGCCTCGATTGAGCCGGTGCAGAGCTGCCCCATGGGCTGTCCGAAGTAGAAGGTGCAGTCCATCGGGTCGAGGTTCAGGCAGAGACCGCCGGGCAGGCAGCAGCCGTCAACCTCGCGCGGCGGAATCACGCCGTGCTCCCCGCTGCCGCCGCCGTCGAGAACGGTCAGAAGTTCCACCCCCGGCAGCGGATAGAACAGTTGCCCGGGCTCACATACCAGCGGCGGCTCTTCGGCCTGCCAGGGATGGGGGTTCTGGCCTTCCAGCAAGAGTGGGAAGGGCGGATCCCAGGGTCCGACATCGCCGGCGCTGGGCCACGCTTCGAAGAACTGGAAGCGGGGATAGATGTATATGCCGCCGCCATCGGAGGACTGCAGCGCAAACTCACCGCCGGCCGCCTCGCCCATGATGGTCATGAAGCCTACGGATTCAAAGCCTGGCTCCGGGTTCAAAGTGATCTGTACGTGGTAGAGGTGTTCCTCCGGCGGTCCGGCCGAGTCCATTACGGCGATCGGCTCCACGCTGACCAGGCTGAGTTCGACCAGTTCAACCTCGACCTGGGCCTGGCCTCCGCCAAGGTCGGCGTCGTGCTTCCTCTCGATCACCGTGTTCACGGCGCCCACGTAGCCGGGCAACGGGTCGCCGCGCAGCTCGATCACTCCCTCAAACGGTTCCGAGCCAGGGAAGAAGAAATCCGCCGGAAGGGGCGGTATCTCACTCCCACCGCCGAACTGCACCCTGGTCGAACCGGCCGTGGTCTCGAAGCAGTCTCGTCCCGGGGGGATGATTACCGAGCCGCCGCAGTTGCAGTCGGGCAGTGACAGGGCTGCATCGACGCAGCCCTGGTCCCAGAACAGGTCGCAGCAGTGTGGTAACTCCGTACAGACGGCATCCATGCACACCGCGTCCTCACAGCCTGGCGTCGGATGCTCCCAACAACAATCTCCGCTGGGTTGAGCGCTGGCGCCGGGCGGCCCTAAGCTCAGAACGGCGGCAACCGCTACCGCAATTATTGCCGCCCCTCGCACTCTCAGTAGCAATTCCGGGGCGTTACACACGTTGGCCTTCATCGTAGATTCCTCCTCGTGAGTGCAGGTTCTGCGGAGGGTGTATCGCGCCCGACGTCGCCCTCCGCTGGGTTGTACAGCGCGGCGAGATCCACTGAGCAGTAGGCCGCAACTAGCTTCACTGGTGGATAGACGGTGCTGCCTGCGGTCTGACATCTGTGTTTCCTTAACCGCGATAATTATATCTGCAATTGTCGGTCGCTCGGTCGCTGCGTGCAGCCTGCCAACGTGTGCAGCCCTGATGCAGGCGGCGCAGGAACCGGGCGTACCCTCCCCCCGCTCGGTCGCTCGTCTGGAGTACAACATGAAAGCCGCAGGCGCGCGCTGATGTGCGTTGCCGATTGCACCGGCATCACCGGCGTACTTTCCTCCTCCGAACTGCCCGGCCGGTCCGGAACCTGAGGCGATGGGGCATCCCGCGACCAGGCAGCAGATTAGAGTATGTACCGAATTCACCCGCGGGTCAAGTTAATTTAGTGAAGTGCGAGAGGTTAAATTAAGTATCTTCAGGCGACACACGAGGCCGTACGCCGAAGGATCATGCCCCGGAATCCAGTAGCAGTTTAGTTGACCGGCAGCTACTCGCCGGCGTCGGCACGGCATGGGCAGGTGATTACCCAGCGCCAGCCCGGCCGTCGGCCCGAGATCACCGCCCGGCGGGCGGGCAGGTAGCCCAGGTCTGCCTTTCAACGTCCCGGAAAGCGGTCCCCGCCTCGGCCACAGCCCTCCGCGGACGACAACTGCCGCCCAGCCCCAGCGCGGACCTGAATCCTACCCAGCGTCCTGGCGCCGGAATGTTAGCTAGCGGAGGGTCGGCCGAAGCCCGGTAAGCGGGGCGATGCGGTGCACTAAGTACAGTATATGGAAGAGGTTAAGAAGAAGCCGACGGTGAGAATCGAACTCACAACCCCAGCTTTACGAAAGCTGTGCTCTACCGTTGAGCTACGTCGGCGGCCTCAGTGTATGCATCGGCTTTTTATCGTCTCGGATTGGCTGCGTCAAGGTTTGGACAGCGGTCGCGACCGGCGGGGCAGACTGCTTTGGACGCGGAGCACGCTAATATAGGACCATAGCCCACGCGTCGGACTTCCGGGGACCGCCCTGTGGCCCGGACCCTTCCCGCGGCTGGCTATATGCTGGCCGAGGACCTTCGGCGCCGTCCCCGGATGAGGTACACTGTGTCGTCATGAAACAACGTCCTCGACCAACAGATGCTGGCAAGGCCCGACTCAACCCTGTTCTGATTGTCCTGTGCGCGCTGGTCCTGGCGGTTGGCGCCTGGGTCTTGCTGCGGCCACCGGGATCGGACGCCTCCGGCACCGGCGCCTCCACCGCAACCCGGGAGACCGCAAGTGCCGAGGCTACCCCGCCTAACGTGGTCATCTTCCTGATCGACACCCTCAGAGCCGACCGGCTGGGCACCTACGGGTACGGCAGCCCGACCTCACCGCACATGGACGCACTGGCCGAGGAGGGCGTAGTCTTCGAGCAGTGTGGCGCGGCCGCCCCCTGGACGCTGCCGTCGGTCGTCTCGCTGCTGACTTCGACCTTTCCCTGCGAACACAGGGTGCTGGTGGACGGCCAGCGGGTCGCCCAGTCAATCAAGCCCCTGGCCGAGCGCCTGAAGGAAGCGGGATACACCACGGCCTCATTTTATGCCAACGCTTACGCCGGAGCGGTCACCGGGCTGGACCGCGGCTGCGATGTATCCAGGAGCGTGCGCTATACCGACGGGCGGTCAGCGGACGCCTGGCTGGCGACCATCGGGAAAGGGCCGTTCTTCCTCTACGCGCACAACATCGAGCCGCACAATCCCTACAACGCGCCGGATCGGCTGATACAGCACTTCGGGGCGGCCGACGCGGAGGTCAAGAAACGCGTCATGCGGGCCTATCTTGACTACCGGAAGCTCACCCGGGCCGACTTCGCCGCCAAGCGGCCCGTCGGCACTACCGACAACACGGCGGCCCAGACTCGGGCCTTGCAGGCCCTGGACGCACTCAAGCCGCAGATTGACGTGCTCTACGATGCCACTGTCCGGCAGGCGGACGCGCGGATGGGCGGTGTGATAGCGGCGCTCAAGCGGCGAGGCCTGTGGGACAACACCCTGTTTATCGCCACGGCGGACCACGGCGAGGAACTCGGGGATCACGGCGGCTGGCAGCATGACCAGTCGGCGTACGAGGAGCTGCTGCGCGTCCCCCTGGTTGTACATTTTCCACGCGGCAAGCACGCCGGGCGGCGCGTCCGCGAGGCCGTCTCCCTGGTGGACCTGATGCCCACCATCCTCGATGCAGCCGGCAAAAACGACCTGGCGGTCGACTGTCGGGGCACGAGTCTGCTGCCGCTGCTGGAAGGCGGCCAACTGCCGAGTCGCGATGAGTTTCTGGTGACCGGCCTGCGGATGAACCGCAAGAAATACTATCGGCCTTACAAGCAATCCCGCGGCGACGATAACGTGGTCGTCCGACAAGGAACCCTCAAGGGAATCTGGAACGTCGAGGTGGACGGCTTCGAGCTCTACGACCTGCAGAATGATCCACTGGAGCAGAACAACCTCTTTGACCGCCGAGCTGAGTTGGCGGCGGCCATGACGGAGTACGCCCGCTCCTGGCTGGAGCGGTGCGGGCGCGGGGTAGTGGAAGGGGAACCGCTGCACGCCGACGAGATGGACGACGAGACCCTCAAGAGCCTGAGATCGCTGGGATACGTCGAATAACCACCATTCGCATCCGATAACACTTCATTCAGTAACGCAGTAAATCACGTTGACCTGGGCCCGGACGTATCGAATGCTGTAGTCGGCCGAGGCGACGGTCGGGGCGCCTCGGCCTCGCCGATTCATGGCCCGACTGGGGCGAAGTTGAAGGGAGACACACGCTCGGCGCGGTCTACAGCCGAGGAAGGCTCGCAGGCTGCCACATTACCGGCATAAGACCCAGATGGCCGGTCGTCCTGCCCGCACCGCACAGCGTAAGAGACCGAGACGAGAAACAAGATGACCACCGATGCTCTCGACCCTATTCTCCGGGCCGTTCAGGTCCCGGTGGAAGCCGGCTGCGTGCCCAGTCCGGCGGAGTTGCCTGAAGCGGCTGCCGGAACGGAATTCTGCCCGCCGGAACCGCAGAACCTGGAACAGGCCGGCGTCAGCGAAGCCCTGGTTGAGTCGCTGATTTACAAGCTGCTGCTGGCGCAGGGACA
>JANQGB010000102.1 GCA_028277545.1 Phycisphaerae bacterium
CGCCCAGCCCAAGGCCTGCACGTTCAGCGAAGCGGCCGCCATGACCCCGGCGGCCACCATCGCGACCTCCTCTGCGTTGAAGGCCAGCGCGAGCGCCCCGGCCAGGGCTGCCAGCTTGATCGCCAGCCCCACGCTTATGTCGCCCTTGGCTCCGCGCAACAGCCGCTGGTCCCAGTGGGCCAGCGACAAGGTGATCATCACCGCCCCAAATACGGCCAGAGCTTGGTCCGCGTCCCTGTAGCGGTCCAGTTCGGCTATCAGGGGGGCCGCGCTTACGAATACGAGCGGCAGGCAGCACCCCACCAGCGCCACCCGGGGCAGCCACCGTACGCCCTGCCCCAACCGCCGGGACCACGCGAGCCAGGCGGACAACATCACGCCGCCGGTTACGGCCACGGACATCAGGAAGGCGGTCACCCCGCCCACCAGCGCGACCTCGTCAGAAGTAACGCTGGCCGACACGAGCAGCCCTATGCCGATGGACAGCCCCACCGTCATCAGCAGGCACAGCACCAGCCGTTTCCACCGATCCACGCCGCTCACTGGCGCCACCGGCGGCGGCGGTGATTCTGCAGCCGCCGCCGGCATGGCAGGCGGCGGCGTGGCAGGAGGTGCAGTGGCACGAGGTAAGGGTCGGCCGCCCATCTTCTTCAGCTTCTTGTCCAGCTTACGGCTGACCCGGTCCATCCGCTTGGCTATTCGCGTGCCCAGCAAGTCTGGCGCGGGTGGCCGGGGCGGCTGGGCGGCAGGAGTCATCGGGATAGCATGCGGCGGCGGAGGCGCGGGACCGAAATCCGGCGCCTGCGGCGGGTTGGGCGACGGGATAGGTGAGTCGGCCATGTGACCACCGGCCTGCCGAACCACACCGCTTAGGCTGGTAGGATTGAACCCCACCAGCGACTCCTTGATGTCATCGACGCCGAAGAGCTCTTCGATCATCTCCTCGACGGTCTGGTAGCGGTCCTGGGGGTCCTTGGCCAGCGCCTTGCGGATCACGTGGGCGTAAGGATGAGGCAACTCGTCAACTTCGGGCTGCTCGGTCAGGTGCTTCATCAGCACTTCACCCAGACTGGCACCCTCAAAGGGCACTTTGCCCAGCAGCATCTCGTAGAGCATTACCCCCAGGGCATAGATGTCCACCCCGCGCGAATAACTGCCGCTGCCGATTTCGGGAGCCATGTAGTGGACCGTGCCCACGCTGGCGGTCTGGGCGCTGTGCCGCGATACGGAGATGAACTTGCTCAGGCCGTAGTCGCCGATCTTGACGTAACCATCCTCGTAGAAGATGTTGCCCGGCTTGAGATCGCGGTGGACGATGCCGCGGTCGTGCAGATAAGACAGCCCCTTGGCCAGTTCACGAATGAAGTAGGCGGCCTTCTGCGGCCCCAAACCCTCCGGCTCAGCCACCAGCAGGTCGCGCAGCGACGGGCCGGTGACGTACTCCATGACTATGAAGTACTCGCCCTCGGCGTTCTTCTTGACGTCGAAGACGGTCACCAGGTGCGGGCTCTTGAGATTCATGCAGTGCGACACGCCGCGAAGCTCGACGCCGGGGTTGTCCCGCAGGTACTTGAGCGCCACCTCGCGACCGCCATCGCTTATCGCGTAGTAGACCTCGCCGAACCCGCCGCGGCCGACACCACGCTGGATGGTGAAGTCGTCTAGAGGTCGATCACCATGTTTGTAGGTGTAAGCCATGGTTGTTTCTTCCGACTGGCGGGACCCGATCCCGCACACTCTGTTCCACTCACCGACCGCCGCTAACGAACGGCATACACGTGCAGCGTCCCCGCAACATGGTCATGCAGGGCCCGCTTCTCGCGGCTGAAAGCGACCATCAGGTACGCCAAACCAAGGGTGAACCAGTTGAGCACGTCTGCCAGCGCCCGGCCGAAGGCCTGCCACTCGCCACAAGGCCGGCCGTCGGCACTGATGACCTTGATGCCGCAGGCCTTCTTGCCCAGGGTCTGGCCGTTCCACCGCCCGACCAGGAATCCCTGGTAGAGGATCGCCAGAATGGGGTACAGAGGGTTGTTATCCGACCCCGTGATGATGGCCATGAGTACGCCACTGGCGGCGCCCACGACTACAACGTCAATGATGGCCGCCAACACGCGAATCCAAAAACCTGCATAGAACAACCGGCCGGTGGCCGCCTCTGGTGACAGAAATGCGGCATCCATACCAGCGGGCGCCGCGTACGCATAGGGTGTCTCCGGTCGCCGAAACGCCTGCGGATAAGCCTGTTGCCCCGGCATCGCCGGCCCGCCGGGCGGCGGGGCGTATGGCGGGACGGGCACGGGCGGTGGCGGCGGCGGGTTTGAGGACGGGGCGGGGGAACGCCCGACATCGGGCACCGCCTGCCGCACCACGCCGCTCAGACTCGAGGGATCGAAGCCGGCCACTGATTGCCGGATGTCGTCCACACCCATCAGCTCCGCCACCATCTCGTCGGCGGTCTGGTATCGGTCGCTGGGGTCTTTGGCCAGCGCCTGTCGAATGACCCGGCCGAATGGCTGTGGCAGCTCATCGACCTCGGGCTGCTCGGTGAGATGCTTCATGAGCACCTCGCCCATGCTGGACCCCTCGAAGGGCACCTTGCCCAGCAGCATCTCGTAGAGAATCACGCCCAGGGCATAAATATCGATACCCCGCGAGTAGTTCCCACTGCCCACCTCCGGAGCCATGTAGTGGACCGTTCCCACACTGGCCGTCTGGGCACTGTGCCGTGAGACGGAGATGAACTTGCTGAGTCCGTAATCGCCGATCTTGACGTAGCCGTCCTCGTAAAAGACGTTCCCGGGCTTGAGATCGCGATGTACGACGCCACGCTCGTGCAGGTAGCTCAAGCCCTTGGCGAGTTCACGCACGAAGAAGGCGGCCTTCTGCGGCCCCATGCCCTTGGGTTCGGCCAGCAGCAGGTCCCGCAACGACGGACCTGACACGTACTCCATGATGATGAAGTACTCGCCCTCGGCGCTCTGCTTGACGTCAAAAATCTTGACCAGGTTCGGGCTCTTGAAGTTCATACAGGCGGCCACGCCCCGAAGCTCGACCTCCGGGTTATCCCGCAGGTACTTGAGGGCCACCTCACGACCGCCGTCACTGACCGCGTAGTAGACCTCGCCGAAACCGCCGCGGCCCACGCCGCGTTGGATCGTGTACCCTGCTAAGGGGCGTTCACCGTACTTGAACCGATACGCCACCGCTCTTGCCCTTGCCTGTTCAACCGCCCCCGGCCCGTGCTGTCTTATACCGACGCCGCCCGGACTCGTGCAAAACCCGCCCCGCTGAATTGCGGTTTCAGTAGACATCAGATTCGCGTCTGGCCGGGCGATCGGACCTGCCACGGCTCGATCACCACGCTTATGCCGCCCACGTCCACGGGGCGGCCGATCACCAGCGGTCGGGCTTCAGTGTCTACGCCGCCCCTGCTGGCAGGCCGAATCCACAGTTGCCCCGCCCGCTCGAACAACAGCAGGTCGCGACTCACCCCGCTGCAGGCGATGTGGGCCGCGCGGCCATCACCGATTGTGGCCGTCTGGCGGAACAGAATCACACGCCGCACGTCATTGGGCAGGCGGGTCGAATCGCTCATCTCCAGGATGGCGCTGCCGCTCTTCCGGCTTGGCTGACGGAAGGTGAACTTCGCCCGGCGACCGAAAACGACGCGGTCGCCGTCGCGCAGCAACTGGTGTCGCGTTCGCCGGCCAGCCACTTCGACCTCCTTCGACCCGAACAAGAAGTAATCGTCTTCCACTCTGGCGATTTCAGCGTGCCGTTCGGATAGGTCCGAGAATATCGGCACGTCGGCTACGTTCTGGGCAGCAGCACGGCCGATGGACAGCCGCTCGCCTCTCTGCAGGAGGAAGCTGCCGCCGTCGTCGATCAACAGCAGCATCGAGTTCGGCAACGCGCCGCCGGCGGCCGCGACTTGCCCGGCGATGGGCACGGTTTCTT
>JANQGB010001253.1 GCA_028277545.1 Phycisphaerae bacterium
GCCGGCTGCTGGTCGTGCCCTACTTCAACTGGGGCTGGAACTACGCCGTCTCCAGCCGCTCAAAGCAGCCGGAGATCGCCTACCTCTTCGCGCTCTACGCCTGCAGCCCCGCCATGTCGACCCTGGCGGTGCGCGAGTCCGGCGGCTTCTTCGACCCCTTCCGCAAGGAGCACTACGGCGACCGCCAGATCGTCGAGACCTACGGCGCCGACTTTCTGGCCGCGCACCGCGAGAGCATGGTGCGCTCCATCCCCGACCTCTACCTCAAGGGCCAGGGCGAGTACTTCGACGCCCTGCGCGAGAACCTGGTCCTGGCCGACAGCGGCGCCATCTCCGCCCGCGAGGCCCTGGCACGCACCGCCAAGCAATGGCGCCGCACCACCCGCCGCATGGGCCAGGAAACCCAGGAGGAACAGTGGGCCTTCCTGCGGTCGCGCTACCCGGCGGAGGTGCAGCAAGCACTGCGGTGAACGCTCAAGCTGGCAAGGAAAAACGGGCCGCAAGGGCCCGCATTTTTCTGTATCTTCCGATTGTCTAGTTTGGTAGCGGGCGTCCGCTACCGCCACAACTATCCGTCAGAGCACCTGCAATTGGCCATCTGATCCATATGCCCATTGAGTGAGGGCGCGCCGGGCCAGAGCGTCTGAATCTGGGCCGAAACTTGCCGCGGAGCAAGCCGGCCAGACACTTCCGGGACCAGCCAAACCTGGATGTTTGCCGTGGAGGAAGGCTATTCGGCCACCAAGCTTAAGTCGGCCCTTGCCAGCCCTGCGAACAAGGTAATGACATTTGGCGATCTGACATTGAATTGGATAGTTTAGTCAGGGGTTAGCTGTTGGTGGTCGCGTATGAGTTTTCTCCTGGTCCCGGAAGATGAGAGCGAGCTGACCGATTACCTCTGTGAAGAGATGGGCGCGAAGTTGTTGCTCGCGGACATTGCACCGAAAGCCGAGCCTCGAATTGCACGCGACCCGCTAAAAGCGCTGCCGTCCGAACTCCCAATCGAGGCAACACCGGGATGCAACGAGATATACAATCTGCTCTTCTGGCTTCCTTCCTGTGGCCCGGTCAAGACCATGCGTGACGCACCGGAAGCAAACGATGCCCGGGACCGGGTCGCACAGTTTCTCACGCGTGAATCGGCAACCGATCAGTTTTTCGACGTGATCGATACTCGACGCACGCCGGTGTTACGGCTCCGTCGCTCGATAAGAATGGCCGGAAACCGACTTGCTCCGGGTGTATTTGGGACAATGGACACAAAGGCATCTGCGCTTCCCCGAGACGTCAGGCGGATGCACGCCAAGGCGACGCGCTGGCTGAAGAAACGTGGCGCCAAAGTCGATCCATTTCTGTACTGCCCGGAGGTAAGGGAGCGGCGCCCGACGAACCTCGGCCCCCTGTGGGTCTGGGTGCAGCCAAAAGCTATGGAGTTAGTCGAACAAGGTACAGAGATATGGCCATGGAATGCCTAAAGCGCCGCGGCAAAGGGTGGCGCAGAAGACCGCTCTTGGCCGAGGGCTGCCGTTTGCTTGGCAGCTAGGACTCTTAAAGACCGCATTGGCTCAGGTCTTGCCGTTCACCGTCGGCGTCGGACACTTCCGGAACAGGACGTAGATCGTACGAATGGAAGCTGCCAAGACCAAGTCGGTGCAGGAGAATTCGGACCCATATCTTGTCAGATGGTAGCGGGATTCTCCCGCCAATCGCGCTAACTCATTGATTTCATTAATGGTAGCGGGGGAATGTAGCCACCGGTATCAACAAAACTCGCTGTTCCGATTGGCAATTCCATCTCAATGAGTTAGCGACTTCTGGTGTCGCTGTTGCGTCGATGGCGAAGCCTTCCGCCACGTTGGCAAGTACGTAGGCACACAGAAAACGCGACCCGATGTGACCGGGTTGGCATTCAAGTCGCGTTCAAGCTGTCCCGGTTCGCGAGCGCGGTCGCTCTGGTTCATTGGTCACTTTGGCCAAGGACATCCAAGTCGGCACGAATTTCCTGAGCCCGACGGTGCTCTGCCCCCAAGGTTGCTTCATAAATTGCGAGGGCGCGTTCGTATTGCGGCCTAGCCTCGTCGTACCGGCCTTGTTCCTGGTCCAATCCTGCCAGGGTTTTCAGGCAGGCGGCTAGGTTGGGATGCTCCGGCCCCAGGGCCTTTTCATTGATGGCGACGGCGCGCTCAAGGAGCCACCTCGCCTCGTCGTATTGGCCTTGTTCCTGGTGCAACCCTGCTGAGTTTTTCAGGCAGGCCGCGAGGTCTGGATGTTCCGGTCCGAGGGCCCTTTCCATGATGGTGACGGCGCGCTCAAGGAGCGGCCTCGCCTCGTCGTAGCGGCCCTGTTTGTGGTCCAGCCGTCCCAGGTTGCTGAGGACAATGGCTACGTCGGAATGCTCTGGCCCCAAGGACCGTTCACGGATTGCAAGGGCGCGCTCGTAGAGGACCCTGGCCTCGTCGTACCTACCCTGTTCGCGGTGCAGCCCTGCCAGGTTGTTAAGAACGGCGGCAAACTCGCTGTGCTCCGGCCCAAGGGCCTCTTCATACACCACGAGGGCGCGCTCATAGAACGGCCTGGCCTCGTCGTACCGGGCCTGTTTGCACAGCAGCGTCGCCAGGTTGGTGAAACACCTGGCAGTCTGGGGATGCTCTGGTCCGAGGGTGTTGTCATAAATGGCGAGGGCGCGCTCGTAGATCGGCTTAGCCTCGTCGTACCGGGCCTGTACGCACTCCAGCGTCGCTAGGTTGTTGAGACACCTGGCAACTTCGTGATGCTCCGACGCCAGAGCCACATCGTATATGTGGAGAGCGCGCTCGTAGTACGTCCTGGCTTCGTCGTATCGGCCTTGTTTCCACGCCACCGTCGCCAGGTTGTTCAGGGAGGTGGCGATGTGGGGATGCTTTGACCCCACGGCATTTTCCTTGATGGTGAGGACGCGCTCGAAGAGCGTCCTGGCCTCATCATACTGACCCTGTTCGGACTCCAGAGTTGCCAGGCTGTTGAGAACGTTGGCAACCTCGGGATGCTTCGGCCCCAAGGAGCCTTCATAGATAGCAATGGCGCGCTCGAGGAGCGCCCTGGCCTCCTCGTACCGCCCCACTTCGTGGTCCACCAATGCCAAGCCGTTGAGGACGCTGGCAACGCTCGGATGTTCCTTGCCGAAGGCATCTTCACGTATGGCGAGGGCGCGCTCGAACAGCGGTCTGGCCTTGTCGTACCGTCCCTGTTCGTAGTGCAGCACTGCAAACTCCCTGAGGCTGGCGGCGACGTCAGGATGCTCTTCCCCAAGGGCACGTTCACGGATGTCTATCACGCGCTCGAGGAGCGGCCTCGCCTCGTCGTACCGGCCCTGCCGTATCAGAGTCGAGGCGAGGTTGTGTTCGAATGTCAACGTATGCTGATCATCGGAGCCAAACAGACGTCGCGCAATGATAGACGCCCGTCGATATAGAACAGATGCTGTGTAGTAGAAACCTTCCACATATTGGCGATCAGCCATTTCGTATACCCGCTTCAACATTGAAGCGGTCGCGTCTGAACCGCCACCTCCAACATAGTCCAGCGCAGCATCCGCGTGCCTCGTAGCAGTCACATAGTCGCCGCGATCAATTTGTGCTGCCGACTTCTTGGCCTCGATTTCTGAGAGCATGACTCGAGCATTCTGCCGAGTCGGATCCAGCAAGAATGCAATTCGCGCCAACCGTTCTGCGCTTTCCATGTAGGTTGGGTCATCGACGGTGAGGCTAAGTTCAAACTCGCTCAATCGGGTGAAGCACTCGGCGAGAGATGGAACAGCATCATCCAACATGTCTTTGAGCTTAGTGAAACTGATTTCCTCGTTCCCTTCCTCCTGTTCCGTTTCTGCGACCGCCAGCATTTCACTGGGGACCTTAGCCCGCAGGCTCTCGATGGCTGATTGCAGGCTCCTATTCTCTGCGCGCAGATGATTGACACTGTCTTCTATTGACGTAGCTTTGGCCCGCAACTGGGCGTTCTCGTTCTCGAGCTGTTGGTACCCGCGCCGGACGTGTCGGTTGATCCACAGAAAAACGCCGACAATGAACCCGCCAATAGCCAACACAAAACCGATCTGGCTGGTTGGACTTTCGTTCTGGAAAGCAGTGAGAAGTTTGATTAGCCAATCGACCGGACTCATGGCTTGGCCCCCAGACGCGCCTAGAACTTCTCTATCCTATATACTGAATGGGCATTCCGACCATCTGCGCAATCGCATGATTGGCCTTGAGAACGTCGTTCGGTGCTGCTCAATCCCCGCAGGACGGCGCCCGGGCCGACTTCACGTCCCGTTCGAGTCTTATAGCCCGACAAGGCCAGCTGGTGCTCTAGGGCGCGCACGAAGGGCGCCCAGGCCTCCCGCCGGTTCTAGCTGCCTTTGGCCCTGGGCGCCATATTACGAGCGTCCCGTAAGCCGAGAGTACAGTGAGGCTCTGGACACACCCAGAGGAAATGAGGAACAGGATGACCAACAAATGTGAGTCGAACAGTGACGGATTCCGAACGGTGTTGACCGAGCTCCGTCAGTCCTCAACACCAGGCGCCATGTCACCCGAAGAAGCGCTAAATGCCCTAGTGGAGTTAGTCGCTAAGCTTTACGTCAGAGATCTTGAGCGATCGCGCATAGGGAGTTGCCTGAGGCGCTAATGCGGCAAGTGCTCGGTGGCCTCCTACCGAGCAGGCAACTGACTAGTCCTAATCCCGCATTTCGAACCAAGACCAACAACGCCTCGGCGAGCCGCGAGAGTTGTAGGATCTAGGGCTACATCATTGAGTCTTGGTAGCGGGTTTGTAAACGCGAATCCTGTTAAAACCCGTCTAACCTATTGATTTTATTTATGGTAGCGGGGGAGGGACTCGAACCCCCGACACGCGGATTATGATTCCGCTGCTCTAACCAGCTGAGCTACCCCGCCCCAGGCGGCGCTACCGCGAAAGACTAGGCGTATATGGCCTTCCCCCCGCCCCTGTCAAGCCGGGCCTGAGGCCCGCCCCGACCCGGACCAGACAGGGCGGCACGGGGGCGCCTCAATCGCCCATCATGCCAGCCAGTTTCAGGGCCACGCCGAGCGAGCCCTCGACCTTGAGCTTGCCGGTCATGTAGGCCAGCTGGGGGTCCAGGGTGCCGTTGACCAGGCTCTGCAGGTCGGCCTCGTTCATGGTCATGACCGTGTCCGCCGCCCCGGCCTCCTCGTTGGAGACCTCGGGCGTCGGGCCGGTGCCGTCCCAGAAGATGATGCCCTCGCCGCCCAGGTCGAACTTGACCTTGTAGCCCAGCGGCGGGTTGAGCGCCGCCTGGGCGCGGATGGCTTCGGTCAGGCTTTCCAGGCTCATGGGCCCCTTCCTTTCGTTTCCGCTTGAGCCGCCTCAGGCGGCCGCGCTCAGCCCCGTCTCGGTGATCCAGCCGCCGCCCAGCACCCGCGAGCCCCGGTAGAAGACCGCGGCCTGGCCGGGCGAGATGCCGAACTGCGGTGCCTCCAGGCGCAGCTCGGCGGCGGCCTCGCCCGCCGGCAGGACCCGGGCCGGCGCCGGCCGGCTGGCCGAGCGCAGCTTGACCTCGACCGCCTGGCCCTCGGGCGCCAGGGGCGCGCCGCCCAGCCAGTTGACCTCCTTGAGGCGCACGCGGTCGCGGGCCAGGGCCGCCTTGGGCCCGACCACGACCCGGCGCAGGTCCGGCTCCAGGCGGACGACGTAGAGCGGCTCGGCCGTGCCGCCGACCGCCAAGCCGCGGCGCTGGCCGATGGTGTAGTTGACGATGCCCTCGTGGCGGCCCAGGACC
>JANQGB010001258.1 GCA_028277545.1 Phycisphaerae bacterium
GGTGCGGGAGGAGATGCTGAGCCATGGTGGCCACGACACGGAGACCGCAGGAGGAAGGCAGGGCGACAGCCAGCGCGCCGACTGTCGCATCTGTCTACGCCGCCATCACTGACTCGGCGCGCTCGACCTCGTCCCCCAACGCCTACTTCGCCAGCGTACTGCGCGTACTGGGCAGCGCCCTGGCCTCTCCCTATGCGACGATCTGCGTTCGGGCGGCCTCGGAGACCATCGAGCACGAGTACCACGACCCCGCCGCCGATCCCGTGTTCTGGAAGGCGGGCGTGCAGCGGTTTCTGACCGACACCCTGGCTGCTCCCGGCTGTAAGGCGCGGCTGCTGCGTTCGCGGGACGGCAAAACCAAGATAGCACTGCTGGCCGCCCCGGTGCTGAACACCACGGGTGAAACCGTCGGTGCCATCGCCTTGGCCACCGGTCGCGAGAAGGACGACGACGCTGCCTGTAAGCTGTCCTTCCTCGAGTCCGCGACCACCTTCGCCTCCTATGCCCGTGCCTGGTCGTCGGCATCCGGCGCGGCCGCGTCGGCAAAAGACGGTAGAGGCGATGAGAACCTCTCCCGCGCCGCCGCCAGCCGCACACCTGAGGAACTGGCCTTCGCCATCACCAACAACCTGCGCAACAAGTTGGGGTGCGAACAAGTGGCCCTCGGTGTGCCCTACCACCGTCGGATCAAGCCGCTCTCCATTTCCGGCCTGGACGACATCGCCAAGCAGAGCACCGGCGTGCGACACTTGCGGGCGGCGATGGAAGAGTGCCTCGACGCCGGCGAGGTGATAGCCTGCCAGAACCAGACCGACTGGTCCACCGACAACGTGATCCGGTCCTACCGGCTGCACCAGCAATGGCGGGCAGCGGCGAAAGAGGACGCCGTGGTCTCCATCCCGCTGCGCGAGGGTGAGGACCTGGTGGCGGTGCTCAGCATGCGGCGCCGCTCGGACCAGCCGTTCACCGAGGAGCTGATCGAGCAGATACGGGCACACGTAGAGCCCTTCGCCGCGGCGTTGCGGCTTCTGCACGAGGCTAACCGTGGACTGGCCCGGCACGTCGCCGATTCGGTCGCGGCGGCCGGCAAGAGCCTGACCACGCCCGGACGCTTCGGCCGCAAGATCATCGTGCTGCTCGCCCTGGCGACGGTGGCCTGGACCGCCATCGGCACCGTCGACTACGAGCTGAGCGTCCCGTGTGTCGTCAGACCTCAGCAGACCCGACATATAGCGGCCCCCTTCGAGGCGGTACTGGTCGCGGCGGCGGTGATTCAGGGCGACCACGTCCAACGAGGTGACGTGCTGTGCCGGTTCAACGCCGACGAACTGCAACAACAACGCGCCGAGCTGCTGGCCGAGATCGACGTTTTCGAGCGCGAACGAGACCGGGCCATGGCCCAGGACGATCCGGTAAACGTCCAGCTCGCCCTGGCCAATCAGAATCTCAGCCGCGCCAAGCTGGCGATAGTCGAGACGCGCATCTCCCGGTGCCTGGTGACGGCGCCGATTGACGGCGTGGTGGTGGCCGGCGACCTGCGCAAGCGGATCGGCGGCGTGCTGCCCATCGGCGAGCCCTTGTTCGAAATAGCGCCCCTGGAAGGCTGGATGATCGAGTTGGAGGTGCCCGAAACGGACACCGACGAACTGGCTCCCGGACTCACCGGCAGATTCGCCTCGCACGCCCGGCCGGAACAGGCCCAGCCGCTACGCATCGAACGAATCCGACCCAGAACCGAAGTGCGCGAACTGCGCAACGTCTGCCTGGCGGAGGCCTCGGCGAATCTGCCCCACTCCTGGATGCGGCCCGGCATGGAGGGCGTAGCCCGAATCGATGTGGGCCGGCGGCGCGTCTGGTGGGTCGGTGCTCATCGCGTTCTCGACTACCTGCGGCTGAAACTGTGGCTATGACCTCCTCTGCGCCCCCACCACCGCCAGACCGACCGCCAGGTGGCGACGACAGGGGACTCTCGCCGCTGGCGGACCGCCTGCGCTGCGTCCGCGTGGGCACGCGGCAGGATCTCGATGTCACCCGGCACCTCTTCCGCGGCGCGCCCGCCTACGTCGTGCGCGACCCGATGACCCTGCAGAATCACCGCTTCGATCCCGCCGACTATGCCGTGTTCACGGCGCTGGATCGCCGGCGCGAACTGGGCGACACCTTCGCCCAACTGGTCGCGGAGGGAAAGTTATCGGCCAGTGACGAGGAGGATTTCTACCGCTTCGTCTTCCGCCTGCACCAGTTGAACTTCCTGAACCTGCCGATCTCCAACGATAAGCTCCTCTACGAGCGCTACGCGCGCAAGAAGTCAGCCCGCCGCCGCCAGAAGATCGCCAGCTTCCTCTTCCTTCAGGTGCCGCTGATCAACCCGGATGCGTTTCTGGAACGCACCGCACGCGTCGGCGCGATCCTGTTCAGTCGCTGGGTCTTCATCGCCTGGCTGGGTCTGCTCTCCGCGGCCGGCTACGTGGCGGCCACTAACTTCCATCAACTGCTCAGTCCGCTTCAAGGTGTACTGACGGCCCAGAACCTGCCGGTAATGTGGGTAACGCTGATCGTGCTCAAGCTGCTCCACGAATTCGGGCACGCCTATGCCTGCAAGCACTTCGGCGGGTACGTCCCCGAGATGGGCGCTTTCTTCATCGTCTTCACACCCTGCGCCTACGTCGATGCGACCGCCAGTTGGGGCTTCACGCGCAAGCGCGACCGTCTGATCGTCAATATTGCCGGCATCTACGTCGAGAGCATCTGCGCTGCTATCGCGGTGCTCGTCTGGGCCACCACCGGCCCGGGCGCGGTCCGAGACCTGGCCTTCAACGTCGTGTTCCTGGCCGGCATTGTGACCGTGGTGTTCAACATCAATCCGCTGATGCGGTTTGACGGCTACTACGTAGCCAGCGATCTTCTGGAGGTCCCCAACCTGCGGCAGCGCTCCACGCAATACGTCCTGAGCCTGGTCAAGCGGGCCCTGCTGTCGGTGCCACTACCCTCGAGCGTATTGGCTGCCCGCGGGCGGCGGCTGCGAATGCTGCTGCTGAGCTTCGGTGTCTCCGCGACCTTGTATCGCCTGGCCATCCTGATCGGCATCAGCACCCTGCTGGCCATCAAGCTTCCAGGCGTGGGGCTGGTCCTCGCGTCGCTGTACCTGGGCGGCACGGCGATTCGCCTGCTGGTACGCTGCACCCGGTATCTTTGGTGCGGAGAGGAGGCGGCTCACGCACGCCGGCGGGCAATCGCCCTCAGCCTGCTGGTGCTCATCGGCCTTCCGGCCGCCGCCATGTTCCTGCCGGTGCCGGCCAGCGTGCATGCCGACGGTGTGTTCGGCCAGGCCCGGGAAAGCGTGGTCCGCGCCCGCGTGAGCGGGTTTCTCGCGGCGGCACCCGTGCAGGCCGGCAGCCACGTGGCGGTGGGCGATACGCTGGCAGAACTGGCCGACGATGTCTATACCGAGCGGCTGGCGGAAACCGCCGCGGCCATCGAAGCCTCCGACATCCGCTTCGGCGCCCTGCAGGTCGTCGATTACGCTCAGGCAATGCAGGAGAAGGAGCACGGCGACGTCTATCGCCTGGAACACCGCCGGCGACAACGTGATCTCGCCGACCTGCGAGTCCGCGCCGTGGAAGCAGGCACGGTCGTCGAGGCTATCCACGCCAACGAGGTGGGCCGCTACCTTCAGGAGGGAGACCTCGTCGCCGCGATCGCCTCCGGAACCTGGGAGATTCGTGCCATTCTGACCGCGAGCGAGTTGGCCGACTGCCGCCCCGCAGTGGGCGACACCGTCGAGATACGCGCCGCCGCCGACCCGAGGCTGGCGCTGTGCGGCACGATCTCGCGCATCGCCCCCGCCGGTTCACGAATGGTCAGCGAACTGGCCCTGACCCACGTCGGCGGCGGCGACATCGCCGTCAATCCCGAGACGGCACACGCCCAGCAGCCGTACTTTGAGGTCACCGTAGACACCGGCCTGACCGAGGCGCCCATCTTCCGGCATGGCATGACGGCACGGCTCTGCTTCCGGGCAGACGCCCAGACTGTCGGTGCGAAGCTCACCCGCCGCCTCCTGCGCTTCATCAATTCGATGTCCAGCTGACTGGATCGAGTGTGCCACCAATTGTCAGAACGCCGGGTAATCACGGCGCCTGCCTGCGGTCAACTTCCGAATCCGCCGGCCGCGGAGTACACCTGACGACAGCCCTGGTCGAACTGATGGCACTGCATGTCGGCTCTGGCGGCAGAGGCGGAGGCGAGCATGCCCGCCCGCGCCGGCGGGATGAACCCACCGCTGCCCAGCGGTCGCGCCAGGTCGGCCCGGTGCAGAGGCACGTGCGCTGAAGATGCTATCCGTTCCTGCCCGCTTCAGCAGTGCGGTGTCCGGAACGAGGCGGCTGACCCGACACTGAACGAAGCTCTGCCTCCAGTTGCGCGATCCGGTCGTGAAGGGCCTGCACCGACTCCCCCACTTCCTCTTCGGTGAAACGCGGCTTGATGTGCTGCGGGCAGTTCACATCCCAGGCGTCAACGTGGAACACCATTATCCGCTCCGGCTCGCTCCCGTAGTCGGGATCGAGGAGCTTCTTCAGAAGCTCGTCATCGTCCTCCACGACCTCGGCGCGGCCCCAGATCTTGATGCGGCGTCGCTGCGCAAAGTCCATCAGAAAAATGAAGGACTTGGGGTTCTCGTCGAGGTTGCCCACCGTGATGTATTGCCGGTTGCCGCTGAAGTCGGCGAAACCAAGCCTGTGCTCGTCCAGCACCTTCAGCAAGCCGGGCGGTCCGCCGCGGTGCTGGATGTACGGCTGCCCGTCGGAGTTGGCAGTCGCGATAAACAGCGTGTCTCGCTCCGCGATGAAGGCGGCCAACTCGGGCGTGACGACGTTGCTCCAACCTCTGCCCTGCTCCATCGACGCGTAGCCACGACGAGAGCCCATTCGCTCCTGCGCGGCTTTAACCGACGGCGTGAAGGCGATATCGCTCACAGGTGGTTTCATGTTCGGGTCTCCACGTCTCTCGCACGCAACAGTGTTGTTGATCATCCACGGCGCTTGATCTCGCGGGATGTCTCGCAGCCTGTCGACTGTCCGCCGCGCCGAGCCGCCCAGTTCGTCAGAACCTCTCCTGAATAACGACCTCCTCCAGAGGCAGTTGTCCCGGCTTGGGCCACGCGGGCTTGGTGGCCTTGCCGACCGCAATCATCGGGCCGATCACATGGTCAGCCGGGAGGCGGATCAACTCCGCCACCTTGTCCAGGTCGAAGCCGATCATCGGGCATGAGTCGTAGCCCAGGGCCTTGGCCGCGAGCATGATGGTCTGTGACGCCATCCCGATGGAACGCATCGCCTCGTCGCGCTGGAGCCACTCGCGGCCCTCGTGGAACGGCCCCATCCAGTCAACCAGCATCTTCGCCACCTCGGGCGGGGCGTCTCGCCAGTAGCGCTGGGGCTCCTTCTTCCAGGCCAGCACATCGGCGGTCATCACGATGAGCACTGACGCGTCCGTGATCTGTGCCTGGTCGTTACCAGCCTTCCGAATCTGCCTGCGCAGCTCCTGGTCCCGCACGACCACGAACCGCCAGTGCTGGATGTTGAAGCTGGTCGGCGATTGCACGGCCGCTTCCAGCAACTTCCGCAGGTCCTCTTCAGGCATGACCTCGTTGGAGTCGTAGTGCTTCAGCGCCCGACGGCTGTAGATGGCCTCGAATGTATTCATTATCGCGTGCTCCTTATTCGTGTCCTGATGATCGTGCTTGTTGCGGCGGCGGCCCTCTTGTGAGGCTCAGCATCCGTCCGCGAGACAGTCGTGGACCGTCACCTCACTTCGAGGAACACTGGAACTCCAGCATTTCCACGGGTTGGGCGTTCCACCACGTGGCAAAGTGCGCCGACCGCTCGGCCGGCAGGTCGAAGACGCGGGTCGGGACGCCCACCGGCAGCGGATCCATGTCGAACGGATACGGGTCCAGGACGATCCGCCGCCCGGCCTGAGGCAGAACGTCGATCGTCACGCGATCTTCCCAGCTCCGTCGAGGAACATGAGTCAACTCGAATTCATCCTGCCCCAGCCCCTTGGCATGGCCATTTCTTGCCGGCACCAGGGCGGAACTCAGCGAGAGTGACATCCCGTCCAGCAGTTGGAGTAACCGACCGTGCGTATCGAGGTTGACCGGGTCGACCCAACTCGCCGTGGTCTCGTCCGCACGCAGTTCCTCGACCCACTTCCGTCGAAGCGTCTCCAACTCGGAGACGAACTCAACCGCCTCCTCGCGCTTGCCCGGGAAGAGCTTCTCGGGAGAGCCCTTCCAGAATAACGAGTGCAGGAACTCGGAATCCGGGGCGGGGTGCAGCTTGGCGGTATACAGCCAGTAGGCGTGGTGGCTGATGAGCAGGTTGACGTACGGACGGTCGTCAAAACGTGACAAGCCAACCCGCCAGCGCCGCATGCCCTCCCGCTGGTTCGTCAGGACCTCAGCCAGCCCCGCCGGAAAACCGTCCGCCTGGGCGAGCGTCGGGATCGCTTCCCATTCCAGCCAGCCGTTGTCATGCTGGGCGACGGCCAGAATCACCTCGGCCCGCAGGCGTTCCGGGTCCGGCACGCGGCCATAGTGCCCGGGTCGGGCGAACGCATCATTGCCCCAGTGGGCCGCCAGATAGCCGGCCACCTGGGCATGATCCGGCTGCGTGACCAGCCACAGTTTATCGCCCTGCCGCGTCTTCAACATGGTGCACTCCTCCCGCTCTGCTCAGTCTCTTCTGCTCGCCAGCGTCTTCGGCCCGACTCCGGCATGTATCTTCACATAAAGATACCCGCCGGATAGCTGGATGTCAAGTTACTTGACATGGAACTTTTTGCCGGTAGGCTGAGGGCATGAGCCAGGACCTGATCGACGATCTCCTGAAGCAATGGCGGCGCGAACGACCGGAGCTCGACCCGTCGGCCATGGGCATTGTGGGCCGCATTCTACGACTCGCGGGGCACCTCCAACGTGGCGCTGAAGAGGCCCTCAAGCCGTTCGGATTGAGCCTCTGGCAGTTCGACGTGCTGGCCACGCTCCGTCGAAGCGGTGCGCCATATCTACTGTCGCCGACACAACTCATGCGGGCTGTAATGCTGTCGTCGGGCGCCATGACCAATCGCCTGGATCGGCTCGAATCCGCCGGCCTCGTCAAACGGCAGCCTGACCCATCCGACCGGCGAGGCGTACTCATCACGCTTACGCCTGAGGGGCATCGGCTTGTAGACCGGGCGATCGTCGCCCGCTTCGACCAGGCCCAACGGACCGTCGCATCGCTCTCACCCGCTGAGCGCGACTCCCTGGAAAACGGCTTGCGCAGCCTCCTGGGCAGCGTGGAGAACCCGGCGTGA
>JANQGB010001359.1 GCA_028277545.1 Phycisphaerae bacterium
TTCCACGCTTGCTGAGTTCAGTCCGAGTGAATCCGGTCCTTCCGGCCTGCGCTCGTTATCGGTCTGGTCCTCCGCTGCCTCATCTGCTGGCTGGCCCACAGGTGAGTCTGCCGACAGTGCAGCTCCCGCTTGCTCCAGGCTCCGACCGGCAGACTCCTCGCTGACGCCGGCACTCACCCCTTCCGCCGGCGCGTCCTCACCAGATGCCGGTGACCGGTCCTCCAGAACCTGTCGTTCGGTGGGCTCTGGCTGCTCCATGGCCGCAGCGTCATCACCTGTCACTTCGGCGACTATCTCCTGCGCCGACTCAGCAGCCGGAGCCTGCTGCGTAGCGGGAAGATCGGGCGTCTCACTGACGGCGCTCGGCAGAGGCGCGGCCTCGGACGCGATGCCCTGCTCAGGCGGGGCAGTGTCAGCGGTGTCAACGTCAACCACTCGGTCTGACTCTTCGGTGGCAGGCGCGGCGTCCAGCGCGCTGGCTCGTTCTGCCAGCTCGTTCTCCAACGACTCTAGCTGCCCGGCTCGCTCCGCAAGGCTCGACTCGAGCTGTTCCAGCTCTTCCTGGCGCCGGTCGAACTGCTCGCTCGCTTCGCTCCACTGTTGCTGCTGCGAGTCCTGTTCGCTGGCCAGATGCTGCTGCAACGTGTCGAGCTCCTCGCCCCGCTGCGCCAGAGAGGTCTCGCGCTCACCGAGAGCGGCCTCCGCCTCAGCAAGCTCGGTCGATTGCCGTTCCAGGCGAGAACCAAGGGCCTCGAGTTCCACCGAGCGCTGCGTCAGTTGCTCCTCGAGGGCCTGCATGGCCTGCTGTTGTTGGCTGCACTCCTCGCCGGACCTGCTGCGCTGCTCGTCAAGCAACTGCTGAAGCGCGTCGAGCTTCTGCGCCCGCTCGGCAAGCTCTTCTTCCTGCCGGGTAGCGCTGGCCGCGGTCCGTTCCTGCTCGGCGGAGCGTTCAGCAAGCTGGTGCCGCAGACTTTCGAGAGCCTCCGCCTGTTCGGTGAGTAGAGACTCGCGCTGCCCGTGCTCCTCGGTGGCAAGCGCGTGCTGGTGATCCAATGCACCCTTCCGGTCATCCAGCTCCTGACGTCGCGCGTCAAGTTCACGAGCCTGCTCGGCGAGTTGAGACTCTCGCCGGGCGTGGTCTTCACTGGCCTGCGACTGATTGCTGTCGAGTTCACCCTGCCGATCATCCAGTTGCTGTTGCCGCTCGGCCAGTTCCCGGGCCCGGGCCTCCAGGGTCGCTTCGCGCTGGCTCAGCTCACTGGCGGTGGACTCGACCTTGGTCGAGGTGCTCTCCAGCCGTTGCTGCAGGCTCTCGATTTCTCCCGTTCGCTCATTGAGACAGGCCTCGGCCTGGGCGATCTGTTCCTCTCGACGATCGAGTTCCTCGGACCGACCGGCATGCGTTTCTTCGACTTGCCGCGTCTGCTCCGCGAAGGACTGCCGCTGTGCGTCGAAGTCGCGAACCCGCGCCTCGAGTTCGGCCTCTTGACGGGCAAGTTCGCTGATACGCGACTCTGTTTGCTCGGCGTCGCGGCGAGCGTCGGCCTCGATCTGCTCGCGGTACTCGGCCAGCGACCGATCGCCCGCTTCCACTTGCTGCTGGCGCTGGTCGAGATCGGCTCCGCGCCGGGCAAGCTGGCGGTCAAGGTCTGACAGGCGGGCCTGCCGGGCGGCAGACGCCTGCAGCCAGGCGTCAATGCGGCCCTGCACCTGCTGAATCGCACTCTCCAGGGCCCCGTCGTCGCTGGTGAGCAGATCCTGCGGCACCTCGAGCGCAGTTGACGAACTGGCGGTCGGACTGTCGTGGCTGTCATGCGACTGCATGCTGTACGCTGGCCACCGAAGCGGTGGCGTCCCCACAAGCGCCCGACGCATGGTTCGCCGATCGTGGCACCCGTCGCGCCGTGCAGCCAGGCCTTTCCCCGTGGCGGACTGCGCGAACCAGGGCATCTGGGCAACTATTAACTACGATACGAATCTGCACCTGAGCGCGAATACTGGCAGGATTCGACGTCTAACTGGCTTGTCGTAACAGTTACCGGTACTGAGGTAGTGTTATTTGAGGCGCGCTGCGGAGACGGCGGCCGATAACGTCGCTTCGCCGTCGTTCGGGCTTATCGGCCGACTTCCCGGGCGGTATGCCAGTCTACTGTCCGGCTTGGTCTTCCAGCGTGAGAAGTGCCTCGCGAATGGCGTTGTTGGCTGCCTCGAGATAGCGGCCGCGGAGTTCGAGCACGTCCGGGGTGAGATCGGCTTCGTGGATGAGCAGGTGTACCTGGCTGCCGTCCGGTCGCGGAGGCAAGGCCACCCAGCCGACGTACGGCCCGCCTGGCTGCTGCACGGCCATCTGTACCGGATTGGGCTGGGTCGGCGCCGGGGAAGGCGACTCGGCCGGGTGATAGAAGACCACGCCGTCTGGATCGATGCGGTGCCCCAGCCCGGTCGTTCCGGCCACAATCTCGAGCACTTCCGCAACGGACTTGTTCTCGACGTATAGTGAGAAGTTGTTCCGCGTGTTGACCGGCAGCGACGTCAGGGCGCTGGGTTCGCACCGCACGCGCACGCCCGCTTCTACGGAAATGCGGCTCAGCACATCGATGACTTTGCGGTGGCTCTCTTTCAGCGATACCAGGCGCTGCAGTTGCCGGTTGATCTGATCGGTCTTCTTCAGAATGACGATCTGCGTGCCAGAGGGATACCAGGTCCAATCCAGCGCCTCACAAGCCAGGGTCAGCACCTGGTCGCCGTGTCCCGCGCCGACCCGCTGGATACCTGCAGCCAGGGGAGGCCAGCCGTCGATGTCGCTGAACTGGAACTGGAGGCGCCCCAACAAGCCCTCCATGGCCGATGGATCGGCGGCGAAGTCGGTCCGGTGCAACTCTGCCAGGGTGTCAAGTTCAGCCCAGGTTGCCCGGCGGAGAATCCTGGACAGGGCGGCCTTGGGTAGAATGCGAATGCCACGTTCGCCGACCTCAAAGCGCAAGGCCAAGGGCACAGTCAGTTCGGCCAGGCCTTCGCGCAGTGAGATGTTCTGCATACGGGCGCTAACCGTGGTGTTGGGACCGTATGGCAGAAGATCGAGAGTTCCCTCGGAGATACTGGCCTGTACGCCGGTTTCTCGGGTGATGATCTCGAACGCCGTGGTCAGCGGCTGTTTTTCGAGGCTCAGCTCCACGGCCTGGTCGAGCGCCTGCTCGACCACCGGCGCTATGTCCTCAGCGGCAGTGATCGAAAGCAGCGGCAGGCAAAGCACGGCAACAAGAGGTTTCATGAACCGTAACTCCTCTTCGATAGACGCATCTAGACCACCTTAGAAGAAAGGCGCCGACTGTTCTGTCGTCGGGTCGCCGGGCGGCGGACCGATGCCCACAGCGGCCACAGCCACCACCGTCGACGGCACGACCTTGGCATCCTTCAGGGGTGGTCGCGTTCTATCAAACGTGACTTCAGAAAGGGCGTGGCCGCGATTCGCATCGCTGGCCCACTCATTGGCGCGGTCAACAGTGACCAGCGCGACCGGCGCGCCCGGTTGCGGTGATGCCGGCTGGTCTCCGGCAAAATAGAGCGTCGCCGCCACCGCGATAGCCGCGGCCGCCGACAGCGGCGTCACCAGCCGGAAGATCAGCCTGCGGCGGCGGCGGGCGTCGTCGCGCTCGCGTTTCTCAGATATAGCCGACTGAAAGCGTGACCAGTCCAGCTCCGGCGCGGCTCCCGCCCAGTTTTGCACCAACCGGTCGGTCCGGCGCAGGTCCTCCAGCAGCGCCGACAGGCTTGCGTCGGATTCGAGTCGCCGTTCGAGATCGACACGGTCAGCCTCGCTCAGGTCGCCATCGAGGTACTGGCTTAACAGGAACTCATTATGAGTGTGCTCGTCGCCGTCCACGCTCATTCGATCGACTCGCCAAAATCAAGATAGCCGGCCAGGTCCTGCTTCAACTTCTTTCTGGCCTGAAAGACGTTCCACTTCACCAGCTCCACGCTGCACTCCATTATCTCGGCCACTTCTTTTTGAGGCAGCCCTTCGACGCAATAGAGCACCAGCGCCAGTCTCTGCTTGTCGGGCAAGGCTTCAATCGCCCGCCCCACGGTTTCCTGCACTTCTCCTGCAAGCGGCGTGTCGCCCGGTGAGCCACCTCGGTGGGTGCCGGTCAGCGCGTCTCCCATGGTCGAGCGCAATTCCTCGGTAGCTTCGACCACCTCATCGAGGGCCATGGCGGACCTGGCCACTCCTGTCTCGCGCGACCGGCGGTAGTTGAGCGAGAGGTTGCTGACGATCCGCATCAGCCAGGGACCGAACCGCCCATGGTCCTCCAACCCTCCCAACCCCCGATAGGCCCGGAGGAAAGCGTCCTGGGCCACGTCGGCGGCGTCGTGCAGGTTTCCCAGCAGCCGGTACGCTACCGCCACGGCCCGCCGCTGGTAGCGTCGAACCAGGTCATCGTAGGCGGCCGAGTCGCCCGCCAGGACGGAGCTTACCAGCCTGGCGTCTTCCATCGCGGCCTGCGTAACGTCGCTGCTGGATTCCTCCACGTCGTCTGCCTGTTTGGACACTCACCAAGGTTCTTCGTTAGCTGATCGTTGAGTATGAGAGTGGCCGGAGCGTAAAGCCCGGCTGATGGCGTGTCAACGCGGGTGTTATCGGCGCCCTACGGCGCCGCGAGGTGGGATGTGGCACCGCTGATGGAGGCTGGCCCGACCGCCAAGACTACTCCGGTCGGGTCTTCTTCTCCTGTTCTCCAACCATGGGATGCAGCTTCTTTCCGTGCGGGCGGCCATGGTGCCGGGAACGTACCTGGGATCCGGGCGGACTCGACAGCAGAAGTTCGACGTCGCGGGCGATGGACTCGTCCCGCTGGCCGGATCGCGCGTGAGCCTGACGCTTCAGCCGCGTCAGTCTCTTCTCCAACAGCTCGATCATTCGCTCCGTACGCTTCTGCCGCACGTCGAACTGGCGACCAATCAGGTCCTCGATCTCAGCCCGCAGATCGGCCTGTTGCTGCTCCTCGCTGGCGTCGAAGTACTTCCGGGCCACTTGCTGGATTTCGATCTCCAGCCGCTCCTCCTTGATGCCCAGCCGGCCGAGCTTCTCGTCCTTGTCCAACTCCCGCATCAGGCGGAGAACTCGCGGCATGACGTCGCGGATTCGCTGCCGAAAGAGGTCCGGGTTCAGCGTCTCAAGATCACGCATCTCGGACGCCAGTCGGGGAAAGTGCTCCTCTATGAACTCACGCACCTTGGCGCGTTCTTCCTCCGGAATTCGTTCAAAAAAACGCCCGCGACGACTATCGGGGCCTTTATGCCGCCCCCAGCCCGGTCGCCCACCTTCGGGTCGCTCACGCTCCTGCTCGGTTGCGGATTGCTCCTCGGACGGCGCGGGCTGAGCCTGGGAGACGCCCCCGGCCGCCAACCCAATCGCGAAACAGACGATCACGCCGTAGCGCCATCGCGGTTCGCATCCAGACATGGTGACACTCCTTCCTGATCTCGGCGCCGCCCGGCAGGTCACAACACTTCCTCCGCAAGGTTGAGCTCGTTCATCAGATCGTCTATTTCAGTGTCCAGCTCGTCCAGCAAAGCTTCGTTCCAGCCGGAATCGAGGCTACAGGCCAGCGTCGCTTCGACCACCGAGATTTCGTCAGCAATGGCCTGCCATTCAGCCTCCTCCTCATCGAAGCTACGCGATAAGACCACTAGAAGTCCATCCTGCGAGCCGGGCTGTGTCGGAGGCGAGATTCTGTCCGGGGAGGACGAAGTCCAGATGGCCAGCCCTGCTGCCAGCACCAGGGAGGCAGCCGCTGCGAACGTCGATACGAATCGATAAACCGAGCCGGATGGTCGGGCAGCCAAGCGGGCTGCCTGACTGCTCAACTCGGCGCGGAGCCTGGCCTTGACTCGGTCGAGATCCGCCGCCACCGGCGGGCTCGGGTCCCGGTTTGCCAGCCAGG
>JANQGB010001388.1 GCA_028277545.1 Phycisphaerae bacterium
CTTCACTCTCTGTGATACGGCGGTAGGAGTGAAAGGGACGCCGCGTCGTGACGCAGGCCAACTGGCCAGCGCCGTCCCAACCGACCTGGTCCGCTTCCACAAAAACAACCAGGCCGGCCCCCAACCGCGGCCCGTCCGGGGGCAATACTTCGCAGGGCATGTGCTTGACTCTTCGCCCCGGTAAGCCGGTGTACAGGGCGTAGTCGGCGCCGTCGGCGTTAACCCCGAACAGCGAGACCCGCCCGCCGAACCCGCGGCTGGCGTCCACGCGCTGCCAACTGGCCAGCAGCACGCGACCGTCGGCCATCAGGAAGGGGTCCAGGTCGTCACTAAGGTTGAGGGTGAGTCGTCGCGCCCCGCTGCCGTCCAGCTTGCAGCTATAGAGGCTGAGCGCCGGCCCGGAGCCATACTCGTTCATGGCCCCGGCGGCGTCGCTTACGAACATGACCTGGTACCACGGCTCGGTCGAGACGATCGTGTAGAGCGTGGCCTGATATGCAGGGCTCTTGCAGTTGCCCAGGTCGCGAGTGATCTGACGTGCCCCGGAGCCGTCGGCGTTCATCTCCCAGATGTTCCAGGGATCGCCCGCTTTCCGCTTGGCCGCGAAGAGAATGCGCTGGCCGTCGAAGGATACATCCGCGCCGCAGGCGCTGTGGAAGCCGCGAGGCGCCACCGCATTGCCGGCCTGCGATCCCGCCGTCAGGACGTGCAATTGGCCGTCCGGGTCCAGACGGACTATCCGCCCGCCGGAGCCGTAGTCGCTGCGTAGCGTCCCTCCGCCAGGCCCGATGCGCTCTTCCATCTCTGCGTCTCGGGGGAGTTGAGTGAATACGACGGGCGAGTTGATGACTTGCGGGCCGCTGCCGGCCACCGTATCCGAGAGACTGCAGAGAGCGACGACGGCAGCAACGCAGGCCGCGGCCCGCCGACGCCCTTTCTGCCTGCCGTTCATGGGTGCGTTCCTCTTCCCTACCGCTATGTGCCGACGCGCGTCGGGGGTGCCAGAATTCACTACGCCTGGCGATCAGTCTACCGAAACCTCAGACCCGGCACCACCAGCGCCGCCGCCGGCAAGCGGAGCGACCAGTTGTCCGACCGTAGATCGCGAGGGGCGCGTGTTGTAGAGGCGCCGATACTCGCGCAGTTCCGGCGTGTCCGGATAACGCTCCGAATCGGGGTACGGATAGCCGCTCATGCCGTGAAAGGGCAGCGGCTCGACGGTCTCCGAAGACTTGGTGTTGAGATCGCCGTCCTTTACCCAGCCGTTGGCGTAGAAGATGAAGTCTCTAGTCCAGCCGGGCGTCAGGTCGGGCAGATCACGGGCATCGAACCGCATGGCCAGCTCGTCGCCAGGTCCGAAAATAACGAACCTGTTGTCTGGCTGGTCGAGGAGCGTGGTCACGTCGCCGTAGCGGGTGAACAGGCCCCGCGGCGGATCCCATGACCCGGTCGGTCGCACGTCGGCGTAGTCGAACCGCTCGTATCCCAGCCGGTCTCGGACCATTATCGAGAATCCGCGGTAGCGCAGGTCAGCACTGGCTACCGGTAGCTCGGTCTGCTGGCAGGCGTCGGCGTGGTCATCGGTCGCCACGAAGATGTGATCAAAGTACACGC
>JANQGB010000081.1 GCA_028277545.1 Phycisphaerae bacterium
GCATGGTGTTGCTCCGGCTTCGCTTCGCTCCGCCTACGCAACACCATGCGGTTACGTCCTATCTAATCGAATGTGTCAGATCTTGTCTTGACTATTGCAGGTTAGCCAGGCTAAGTAGACGCTTTGACTCAAGAAAGGACGGTCGAGAGATTTGGGTGCCCAATGCCCTGCTCGTCTTGCACGTACTGGCAGCGTTGGCCTCACTCCTTGTGTGGCCTTCGGAGTTGTGAGTTGTGAGTTGTGGAACAGGATGAACTACCTCCTAAGCATCCGGCTCGTGTCGGCGGATCTGTCGCATTCCTCGTCTCGACCTGCCCTATCAGTCAATGAGGCCGTTAGAGCGTCTCCGCTGCGTGGCAAGACATCCACTATCGGTTGTCGTCCTGTCCTCGGTGAACCGTGATCACCTTTGCTTTGTCCCACGCGAACGCTAGGACGAGCCCGTCGTCCGCTCGTGGTTTACTGTCAACGCGTCTCGTCCCGAGTGCATTAGACCACGACCGTCCATCAGGGCGGTTGCGGTCTTTCCACAGGAGCCTGCCGCTGGCGTTCAGCACCCTCTCGCCGCAATTCTGCTACGGCCAGACGATCTTCGCCACGTAGGCGGCGATCACCTCGCGCGTTGCGTCGGTGCGGACGCCATCCATCGCGGCCTGCAGGCCCGCCAGCTACGACCTGGCCCAGCGCCAAAGGTCAGCCCAGTCGGCACCATGCTCGTCTCCTTGAAGGTTGTCGCGGGCTCCTTGCCCCCCTACCCACTTGTTTCCCGCGAGGAAGCGATTCGTATAGCGGGACAGAGGTTCTTCCTCGCAACGACCATGGCATCTATGAGGCCCATCTATACTGACACTTGCGTAATGTTCTGACGCCAAGGCCTGATATGAAATCTGGAAAAGACCTTCAGGTTATTTATTGACGCCAGCCCTCCCGCCGCCATATCCTACGCCCATCGCTCCATGGGGAAAGGCGGTAAACACTCTCCGGAGTGGGGAATCATTTCGGCTGTCGTAATTCGTATGGGGTGTTCTGTGTCGAGAAAGAAACGCAGTTCACGGCCCAAGAGACCTGCCCAGAAACCGGCGAGGTGGGATGCCAGGAAGAAGCTGCTGGCGTTCGGCCTGCTCGCTGTCCTGCTGGCGGCGGGCGTCTATGCCTGCATCGCTTCCTTCTCGCCTGGCGAGCCCGTCAAGCCGAAAACTCCGGCCCCAGCAGTCCTTGCCAAGACCGTTCGCGCGGCCCAGACCCTCAATGACCTGCTGGCCATGTCACCTGAGCAATTGGCTGACGTGGACATCGCCGAGATGAACCTACTCTGCGCCACGGGCCTGCCGGGCGCGGAGAAGCTTGACATTGACCACGCCATGGCCACGCTGGATCGGTGGGCCCAGCGGGCGAAGTTGGAAACCGAGCGGCACCTTTACCGGGTCCACGATCCCAGGTGGGCGGAGCACTACCGTCACAGCGAGGCTTATCTCCGGGCCGAGTTTCTGGTGCAGGTGCTCTACGAAGACCTCGGCGTCAAGTACGACATGGAGGCCAAGGACAACTTCGACTTCGACGACTCTCGCGTCGCCTTCATCCACGGAATGATCCCTGCGCCCGGGCAGAGCCTCGCCGATACGCCAGGCGGCACCTGCGCGTCGATGCCCGTGATGGTCACAGCGGTCGGCCGCCGGTTGGGCTATCCCCTCAAGCTGGTGACCACCAACGGGCATATCTTCGTCCGCTGGGACGGCCGAGAGCACAAGGTCCCCGCATGGCGCGAGCGATTCAACATGGAGGTCACCAACGGCTTCAGCAGCTACGACGATGAGCACTACAAGACCTGGCCGCTCAAGCTGACCGAACGACAAGTCCGAGCGAATCGATACCACATCTCGCTGACCCCAGCCGAGGAACTCGCCGAGTTCCTTGCCGCCCGTGGCCCCTGCGGCCTCGATAACGGCCATATCG
>JANQGB010000118.1 GCA_028277545.1 Phycisphaerae bacterium
GGCAACGTTGACGCTGCGCTGGCCTTGGCGTACGCTACGCGATTCGAGAAGCGGGAGATTCCTGCCTCGCGTCCCGCTGTCTGGAACGGGGGCAACTCCCCCAGCGGCCCGATGTTACGGCCGGGGTCGCCCGATGACACGGACGTCGCGGCGAAGCTGGCAACGGAGTGCTGGATCATGGTGAGCAAGGTCCTCGCTGGGCGTCGCCTCATCGTGGCGACGATGGTAGCGTGTGGCGCGGCCGCCGGCTGCAGCCAGACGCGTACACCGGGACAGGAAGTGCGGCTGGTCGCATCGAGCCGTCCCTACGAGGTGGATATTCCGACACCGGCGGGATTCAAGCTGGTGGACGAAGCCTCCGAAGATCGATCCACCGGCACGGCACGATTGTACCTACGCCATCTGTATGTAGGCCGGGCGGACAAGTATGCCGTCCGTAACTTTTATAGGGAGCAGATGCCGCTGGCCCGCTGGGTGAAGGTCAGCGAGGGCAACATCCGCGGCGTATGCTCCTTCAGGTTCGAGAAGGGTAACGAGTCGTGTACCGTGGACATTCGCGATGCGGACAGCGGCTTGAGCAAGATGACCGAGGTTCAGGTTCTGGTTTCGCAGGAGCAGCGCGGCGCGGCCACGGCTGACTCGGCAGGCACACGGAAACGATAAACCAATGAAGGCCACTCGACGACAAGAGCTGAAGACGAACGAACTCGCCCAGACCCTTGAAGAAATACGTAACTTCCTGCGCAGCTACGGGAACTATGTCCTGCTGGGGGTTATCTGTATCGCCGTTATTGCGGTGGTCTGGGTGTACATGAAGCGCTCCTCGGCCGAAGCGCTGGCCACGGCCAACCAGGAAATGAACTCTCTGACCGCGGATAACGACGAAGCGGCCCAGGCCGCGATCACCAAGCTCACTCAGCTCGGCGCCGAGTCCAGCGATGAGGCCTTCATCTGTGAGACCCTGCGCATGCGGGCCTCGGTGGCCATGGAGCGAGCCCACGCTCACGAGACGGGCGAACCGAGTGCCGAGTTCCTCGACGCCGCCCAGGCCGCCTATGACGAACTGCTGCGCAGATTCCCGGAGCAGGCAACCGCCGTTGGGGCGGCGCTGTGCGGGTTGGCCACCATCGAAGAAGACCGCTTCATCCTCGACGGCGACCTGTCGCGCAAGGACAAAGCCAGGGGTTTCCTCGAGCGAGTCCGGGACAATTCCGCCCTGACCGGCCATCCGATCCAGACGGTGGCGCTCGACCGTCTCAACAAGTTGGACGAGACGTTCGTGCAGGTCACGCTGGCCCCGCCGATCATCCCGCAAATAACTCCGGTGACCCAGCCCGGTGGCGTGATTGGCCCGATGGGGGCTACCCCGGACAATCCCATTCCGGTGGAGGTGGGCGAGACGGTGCGTACCAACATCGCGGACCTGCAGCCCGACGCCGCCAGCCCGGAGGATGATGCCGCGGAGAGTCCTTCCGGCGCGCCGGAGGAGACGACCCCGGACGGGGCCGAGCAGGCTCCGTAGACCGACTGGAAGAGGTTGCCGCCCACCCAGACCGCCCGCAGCTCCCGGCCAGCGGGTTCGTGGAGCCGACCATAGAGCCCAGGCCGGCTTGGTGGCGTCTGGTGGCGCGTAAACCTCGTGGCCGGTTGACCATGGGAAAACCCGACCATCGCAAGAGCCTCATCACCCCGGTCATCGGGGCGGTAGTAATCGTCGGACTGCTGGGCGGCGCCTACTATGTCAAGCTTCAGGCAGATGCCCAGGCCTCGGTGGGTGGGCAAGACGCCGACCGCGTCGTTGCCAAGGTGACCGTTCTCCAAGTCCGCCCGCACACCGTTCCAACCGTCGTTACCGTTCGCGGCTTCCTGGAGGGGCTCACGGAAGTCCGCGTCCACGCGGAGGTGGCGGGCCGAGTGGTGCGGCGGGCAGTATCAGACTCCCAGAAAGTCGAGGCCGGCGATCTGCTCTGCCAGGTGGATCCCACGCTCTAC
>JANQGB010000352.1 GCA_028277545.1 Phycisphaerae bacterium
TTGATCATGGAGTCCATGTTGCCGGCGCTGACCGCAAAGAACAGCCGCGGTCGCCCGAACATCCGCCAGGCATCGGCCGAACGCCAATCAGGCTGCACGAGCAGGGCAACCCGGATCCCGGCCGCCTCGAGCACTCGCCCCAGCAGCGCGTTGGCGAAGCTGGGGTGATCGATGTACGCGTCTCCGGTTACGAAGACGACGTCCACCTGGTCCCATCCGCGGCGGCGTACGTCTTCCGCAGAGATGGGCAGGGGATCGACGCGTCTGGCTCGGTGTGGTTTCACGTTGCTGTTGGTCCTTCTCGTTCGCTCAGCGTCCGGTGTACGAATTACTTATTGTAGCAGGACGATTCGCGTTGGCATGTCGGGCGGCTCGGCCAGTTCTCAGTATGCCGCCGCGGCCCCGGCGCGCGGTCTTGTGACGGTGCGGCTTGACAGATATGGCAGTCGACACTAGCGTAACGCCGACCACACCAGGATGGGTTTCGGGGCCGATGCCGGCCCCGTTTTGCTGTCGGTCACGGCTCCGGCTGGAAGGCTATCGGTATGGACACCGCCCGCGCAGAGCATACGGCCGTCGTTGGCATGGGATGGGGCGACGAGGGCAAAGGCAAGGTCGTCGACATCCTCAGTCCACGATACGACGCAGTAGTACGCTACAACGGCGGAGCTAACGCTGGACACACCGTACGGGTCGGCGAAGAGACCTTTGCCCTGCACCTGGTTCCGTCGGGAGTGCTGCACGATGGTGTGACCGGCGTGATCGGCCCGGGCGTGGCGCTCGATCCAGGAGTGCTGCTGAGCGAGATCGATGATCTGAAGGCCCGCGGCTTCCCGGTGGCCGACAACCTCAAGATCAGCGACCGGGCCCACGTGGTGATGGAATACCACAAACTGGAGGATCGGCTCAGCGAGGGGGCGGCCAGCGACCAGACGCGCATCGGCACCACCGCCCGGGGGATCGGCCCCTGCTACGCGGACAAGATGCAGCGCGGCCCGGCGGTACGGGTGTGCGATTTGCTGGCGGCCGCGGGCTCGGGTGACCGGCTGGAGTCCATCGTGGATGGCAAGCGGCGGGCGTTTCAGGCCCTGTACGGTGACGACGGGGGCCTGGAGGCCGGCTCCATCGCGCGTCAGTTGGCCGAGCACGCCGAGCGTCTCCGGCCGTTCGTCTGCGACACGACCAGCTTCCTGCACGGTGTCGTGGAGGCCGGCGGTAGTCTCCTGTTCGAGGGCGCTAACGGGATGCTGCTGGACGTCGATCACGGCACCTATCCGTTCGTGACCTCCAGCAATACCGGCCCCTGGGGTATCGCCGCCGGAGCGGGAGTGCCGCCGCAGGCCGTTCGGAACTACGTCGGCATTGTGAAAGCCTACGCCACGCGTGTCGGGTCAGGGCCCTTCCCGTCGGAACTGCACGACGAGACCGGTGACCGCATCCGCACCAGGGGTCACGAGTTTGGCACAACAACCGGGCGCCCGCGCCGTTGCGGCTGGTTCGACGCGGTGGTGATAAGGCAGGGCGTGAGGCTGGGCGGCATCACCGAGATCGCCATGATGCACCTGGACACACTGAGCGGATTTGACAACGTGAGCGTATGTACCGGCTACCGTCTGGACGGCCGGCTGTTGGATACTCTTCCGGCGGACAGCGCCGCAGCGGAACGGATCGAGCCGGTGCTGGAAGTACTACCCGGCTGGCAGGCAGACCTGCGCGATGCCCGGAGTCCGGACGACCTGCCCGCCGAGGCCATACGTTATATCGAGCGAATCGAATCGCTGGTGGGGGCGCCGATCACCATCGCGGGCGTTGGACCGGAGCGATCGCAGATTCTGGTCCGCGGCAGTGCGGTGCTTTCGCCGACCCGGGCTACTGTGGACTGATCGCCCATGAGCACTAAACCCTTCGATCCTCGCCAGGAGCTGGACCTGGAGCCCGAGCAGCTTCCACGGCACATCGCCATCATTATGGACGGCAACGGCCGCTGGGCTCGCCAGCGGGACCTGCCCCGTGTTCGTGGCCACGAACAGGGAGCCAAGGCAGTGCGCACAGTGGTAACCCACTGCGCCCGCCTGGGAATCGAGGTGCTGACGCTGTACAGCTTCAGCTCGGAGAACTGGAAGCGTCCCCGGGCCGAGGTTGACTTCCTGATGGAGTTGTACCGCCGCTACCTGATCGCCGAACGCGATGAAATCATGGACAACAACGTGCGACTGGTGCATGTCGGTCGCCGCGAGGGGCTTCCCGAGGCCGTGCTGCACGAGATGGACACTACGGTAAGCGCCTCCGCCGCCAATGCCGGGCTTAAGTTATGCCTGGCACTCAACTACGGCTCCCGGGGCGAGCTGGTCGATGCCATCAGGGGGATTGCCGGGGCGGTCCGCGACGGTCGGCTGGAACCGGACGAGATCGACGAGCGGGTGATCGACCGCCACCTCTACACCGCCGGTCTGCCCGATCCCGACCTGCTGATTCGAACCGCCGGCCAGCAGCGTATCAGCAACTTCCTGTTGTGGCAGATCAGCTACGCCGAGCTCCATATTGCGGATGTGCTCTGGCCGGACTTCTCGGTCGAGGTGCTTAACGCCGCGATCAAGGACTATGCCAGCCGCAGCCGGCGATACGGCGCGGTCCCGGTGTCCGGCGCCGCTTCGCGTCAGGGCGAGCCTGCCTGACACCACACCGCGCGGCCACCGTGTCTTCGTATAGCATGCATCCTGCCAGCATCGTTACCGCGGCAACTGCAGGCTGGAAGCCTGCGGTACGGCCGACCGGCGC